>JAGPUY010000211.1 GCA_018067265.1 Oceanihabitans sp.
CAACAACGTATCTACCATTACAAATGGTGTTTTTTGCGGAATTAAATGTGATATATCTGTTATTGGTAAACCCATTTAGGAAACAGTTAAAAGTGCATAAGCATAAGCAAAACGAGCGCTCTCTGGAACAGAAAGTAATATTTTTTGTCCTTTTTTAAGCTTGCCTGAATTAGCTAATTCTTCTAACATGATGTAGATAGAACCTGCCCCTACATTACCTACTTTGCTTAAGTTCATGAACCAGTTTTCCCAAGGGATTTCAACACCTTGCGCTACCATTTCTTTATATAAACTGTCTTTAAAGTAATACGAAGAAACGTGTGGTAAATAATAATCTATATCTTCTGGTTTTAGGTCGTGTTTTGCAATAGCCATTTTTAGGCTATCCACACCTTTTACTAGTATGTTTTCACTTAGAAGTTTTACATCTTGCTTCATGGCAAATAATGATTTTTTGCTCCATTGGTCGGAAGGATATTCACTCCAAGGTTTTAAAAATCCATCTTCTAATTTGTCACTTCCTGCATACATACATGCTTCAATTTCGTGTGCATAGGAATAACCTTCCATCCATTCAATTTTTAATGGTTGGTTTCCTTTTGGTTCGCTTTCTAGTAGAAATGCGCCAGCACCATCGGATAACATCCAACGTAAAAAATCTTTATTAAAGGCTAATATTGGGTTTTCTTCTAATGTTTCTAAGTGTTTTACTTCTTCTTCAAAAGTATCCGACATCATCCAAGAAGATGTGCGTTCTGATCCTGTACAAACCGCATTTTTAGTTTCACCAGATTTCACAGACATGTAGCCGTACTTAAGGGCATTCATCCCCGAAACACATGCGCCAGAAGGCGAGTTAATCTCCAGGTTTCCGTTTTTTAGAAAACCATGAACCATTGCTGCGTGCGATGGTAAAATTTGATCTGGACTAGATGTACCACAAGAAAGTAACTCAATATCTTCTGCTTTAAAATCTGCATCACATAAGGCAACTATAGCTTCTTTTGTAAGTTGTGCATTATTGTGTGTGATATTGCCATTATCATCAATAGCATAATATCTAGTTTTTATTTGATTGTTACGCAAAACAATACGTCTTCCTTTTGAAGTCTTACCGTTTATGGTACCTAATTTTTCTTCCATTTCGTCATTAGAAATTGGACGATTTGGTAAAAATTTTGAAATTTTGTTGATGTAAACTTCCTTCATATTAATGGCTTACTCTATATAATTTACAGACGAATAGTATAATTTGTCTTTTTTTATTTTATGTATTGAAAACACATAAGTCAACAAAAATAAGATAAAAACAATTGGCGCAAGAATCCAAATCGCAAATAATAAGTAATAACTAAAAAATTTAACCCAAAAACTACGTTTAGGACTATTTTTATCGCCTTTAGATTGAATTAATTTTGACCATTTAGAAAAAATAACGTTTGCACGTCTATCTGTAATTACTAAAAAGGGTTTAATTAGGATTGCACCTTGTTTTAATAGGTTGTCTTGTAAGTTGTTGAAATTGTTTTCTTTTAAATGTTGTACTATAATTGGACCAAACTTTACCGCTTCATCGATGTCTTTTTGTGAAACTCCGGGTTTTGGAAAAACACCAAGATAGCGTTCTTTTTTTGCAGAGAACATCCATTGTGCAATAGTAATCACGCTAACGTGATTTATATGTCGGTCTACCAAAGCAATGTTACCAACTAAATTGGCTTCTAATTCTTTTAGTTTTTTCTTCATTTTTTCTTGCGCCATAATCCACATGTTTCGGCAACCAATCACTGTAATTACTGGTGTATTTTTTAGGAGTTGCTTCGCTTCTGGCGTGTTTAAAAAGGAATTTATAGGAATAGAAGGTGTTAAGTACCAAACTTGATATCCTAAAATAATAAGGTCGTATTTTTTGTTAAGAACCTCTGGAGAAACAGGTTTTACTTTTTCTGGAACTTGTTGAAAGGTCTCTGGAAAAGCACCGTAAAATGCATCCGCTTTCCATGGAAAAGGAAAAGGAGTTTCCATTTTTATATCATGATAATCTATTTGTATAGTATCATTAGCTAAAGGAGAAACTATATTCTTTACAATTTCTGTTAATTGTCCAGATTGAGAATAGTGTATGACTAAAACGTTTTTCAAAAGATAGAATTTTTGGTAATTTCCGAATAAAAGTCTAGATATAGAAGTTTCCCTCTTTGTAAATAATAGAACTTATTAACTTTTGCGAAAACGATAAAAAAAGAGGAGTGTTCTTAGTTTTTTTTATCGAAAGTTCCCCAGAAATCAAAATAATTAAACCATTGTAAAGGATATTTATTCAACATCCAAGATACACTTTCTGTATATTCTTTTAAAAGCGCTTGTGCATCTCTATGTTTGGCTTCTGCTTTTCTTGTAAAAAGATGGTAATGTTTGTTGGTTTCTTTCATTACATACACAAAAAGTACAGGAACTTTTAAACGCGATGCTAGCAGAAATGGTCCCGCAGGAAATTTTGCTACCTGGTCTAATAAGTCTTGCGTTAGGTATTTGGAACCCGTGATGTATCTGTCTCCCGTAATTACAACAAGTTCATTTCTTGTCAGTGCTGCATTAATTTCGAAAATATGCCCTAAGTCTTCTTGAATTAGAATAATCTTTACTTTCGGTTTATCTGTAACACTTTCTAGGTATGCTTTAATATTGGAATGTTCGGCGTCGGTAGTTAAAATACTAATGGAAGTATTTTCTTCTAGTTCGCCAAAAAAGTGTTCGGCAATTTCAAAATTACCAACATGTGCACTTATTAAAATACCTCCTTTTTTTTGTTTTAAGGCGTTGTCAATAAGTTCGAAGCCATCAAAATGATAGGTGAATTTATCTCGTAACCCCGAAGATATTGCTATTTTATCTATAATAGTTTGCCCGAAAACATAATAGCTTTTATAGATATTTATAAAGCTTTTAAGTTTTGTGTTTTTACGTCTTTTATGGAAATAATAGTAACTAGCTTTTGTGCTATCTCCAGCAAAAAAGCAAAAGTATAGCGCAACAAAATGTAGAATGAAGTATGCAGAACCAATTCCGAAAGTCTTCATACAAAACACAAAAATCTTGTATCCAAAAACAGTTCCTCTGGACTTTCCTTGCCATTCAGCAGCCATAAATATTTAAAGTAAAGTGTTTAGCCTAATTTTTTTTCAATTAGATCATAGAAATCTTGAAGCGATTCTACGTTCACAAAATCTTCTCCAACTAATTTTACGCTGAAGTTAGACTCCACTGCAACCACAAGGTCAACAAAGTCTAAACTATCTAATTCTAGAGTGTCTTTTAAGTTTGCTTCAGGTGCTATATCATCTGCTTCCACTTCAAATTCATCTATAAGAAAGTCGTTTATTTTTTCAATAATAACCTCTTTAGTCATTTTGTATTATAATTTTTTTATTATTAATGCTGAGTTTGTTCCGCCAAATCCAAACGAATTCGACAAAAATACATCAAATTTTTTATCTAGCGTTTTACTTACTAGATTTAATTTTTTAGCATCCTCATCTGGCTCTTCCAAATTAATGTTTGGTGCTATAAAATTATTTTGCATCATAAGCATAGAATATACAACTTCACTCGCTCCGGCCATCCAGCATTCATGTCCGGTCATCGATTTTGTAGAACTTACGTAAGGGCCGTTTTCTCCAAAAACTTTAACTATAGCTTTAGCTTCATTGGTATCTCCTACAGGAGTTGAGGTTGCATGCGCATTAACATACTCTATTTCTGAAGGTTTTAAATTAGATTGTTCAATTGCTTTAGCCATTGCTCGTGATGGTCCATCTACGTTTGGCGTAGAAATGTGTTCGCCATTAGACGAAAAACCATAACCTATAATTTCGGCTAAAATTGGTGCGCCACGTTTTATAGCAGACTCATAGCTTTCTACCACTAAGGTTGCTGCGCCACCACTTGGTACTAAACCGTCTCTGTTTTTATCGAAAGGTCTAGATGCTTTTTCCGGGTTTTCTAGGTTCATGGCAAAAACACCAAGACCATCAAAACTTCCCATGGCATATTTATTTATTTCTTGCGCTCCACCACAAATAATACAATCTTGTAAACCACTTTTTATAAGTTGGAAAGCCATACCAATAGCATGTGATCCACTAGCACAAGCAGCACTTATGGTAAAGTTTACGCCGGTAAGATTAAAAAGTGTAGAGAGATTCATGGTTACTGTAGAGTTCATAGCTTGAAAAATAGCGCCAGAACCAACTAGTGTGGTGTCTTTTTTCTCTCTAATTTTATCTACAGAATCTACAATAGCCTTTGCAGTACTATCATTACCATAAAGAATACCTACTTCGTTTTCCTTTAGAAAATCGATATCTATTTTAGCATTTTCTAAAGCTTCAATGGTTGCTACATAAGCGTATGCACCTTCGTCACCTAGACTAATACGTTCTCTTCTTGTAAGTTGTTTTTTTAGATTTGGTTTTTCTACCATTCCTGTTAAAGGAGAACGATAACCAAAGTCTTTTCGTTCTTGGTCATAGATAATCCCAGATTTTCCATTGTATAATGAATCCTTTACTTCTTCTAGATTTTTTCCTATGCAGGAATAAATCCCCATTCCTGTTATAACAACACGTTTCATACTAACTGTAAAATTAATTTAAGAGTAAATTCCTCCATTAATATTTATTACTTCACCAGTAATATAAGAAGACTTTTTGGAAACTAAAAAAGAAACTAAATCTGCCACTTCTTGGGCTTCACCAAAACGATTTGCTGGAATCATTTTTTTAAGTTCTTTTTCATCTAATTCTGCAGTCATATCCGAATTTATAAAACCAGGAGCCACTGCATTTACAGTTATTTTACGTTTAGCAACTTCTTGAGCTAGTGCTTTTGTAGCAGCAATAATTGCTCCTTTTGCTGCGGAATAATTGGTTTGCCCTGGCGTTCCTTTTACACCAGAAACCGAAGCGATGTTTACAATACGACCATAACGATTACGTAGCATTTTTTGGATAGCATAATTGGTAACGTTGAAAAATCCATTTAAAGAAGTGTTGATTACACTTTGCCAATCTTCTTTTGGCATCCACATAAACAAACCGTCTTTTGTAATACCTGCATTATTAACAATTACTTCTATTAAAGCATCTGGATTTGCTTCTTGCCAAGCATCTAGTTTCGATGTTACTTCTTCTGAATCTGTTACATTAAAACCAATAATTTCCCCAGTATTTCCTGCGGCCTGTACTGCTTTTAAAGTCTCTTTTGCAGCAGCTTCATTACTGTTGTAGTTTATTAATATGTGATAGTCTGTATCTATTGCTAGTTGTGAGCAAATGGCTTTACCAATTCCTCTGGAACCACCTGTTATTAGGGCACATTTCATGTGTTAGTGTTTTTTTTTATTGGTCACATGTTGTTCGCAATTATTAAAAGGACTTAAATGATAAGCTTTTTAACATGCTCGATTCATGTGTTAGTGTTTGTTGTTTTTTTATTGGTCACACGTTGTTCGCAATTATTAAAGGACTTAGATGATAAGCTCTTTAATATGCTCGATGCATGTGTTGTTGTTTTTTGAAAGTCTAATTAGATTTGGAAATTTTAATAGATATGTAATTTAGAAATTTAAGATTATTGAAATAATTCTAACTGTTTGTACCATTTGTTTTTTAGTACTTCCCCTTTCGTATTGATATAACCCCAAACTTTTTCTTCTTTTACTCTAGCAATACCATTAATAAAACCTTTTTCGTTGTTCTTTTTAAAGATAGAAAAACCTCCAGCAGTAATATTGTATTTATCGTCTATTACCTTTTCTCCAGAAGTGTTTATGAACCCCCAAAGTTTGTCTATTTTAATAGGAGCTAAACCGTCTTTACTAAAAATTTCGGCATCTCTGTATTGTAAGGATATAACTACTTTTCCTGTAGTATCAATATAACCCCATTGTTTATCTCTAGAAACTGGAGCAAGACCGTTTACAAAAGCTCTAACTTTATCAAAGCTTGGCTCTATAATCCAATCGCCACTTTTATTGATGTAGCCAATTTTATCGTTTTTCTTAGCGTAAGTAATATCTCCATTAACAGAAAAGTCCCAGATTTTTTGAGCACCATCTACTTTTTTAAATTCCCCATTAATGATTAGTCCATGACTTTCGCCAAGCGTTGCTACAACATTACCATTGTACACATTAGAAACACCATCATATTTAGTTTCTACAAAATAGTTTCCAGTTTTGTCTACTAATCCCCATTTTTCACCTTCTCTAACTTTTGCATATCCATTTTCAAAATCGAAAGCTTTATTAAATTTAGGTTCGATTACTACCGTTCCAGAAGTGTTAATAAAACCTACGTTATCTCCTTGTCTTATTTGTGCTAGACCTTCAGTGAAATCATAAATTTTATCGGTAGCAACTTCTGCTAATATTTTTTCCCCTTTGGTATTTATATAAAACCATTCTTTTTTACTTAAAACAACAGCTACTCCAGAGTTGAATGCTTTGGTTTTATCGAAAGTAGGTTGTATCACCCATTCTCCTTTTCTATTAATAAATCCCCATTTTTTATTGCTATTCATAGCTTCGGCTAAATCTTCAGAAAAGTTTTTAGCTACTTTAAATTCTGGTTGAATTGCCCATTCTCCAGCTTTGTTTATGTAGCCAAATTTTCCATCATCATTTGCAAGTGCAAGTTCTTGTGCAAAAGTTATTGCACTTAAAAAGAATAATACGATTAATAGCGATTTCGTTTTCATGTGTTTGAATTTAATGGTTCATATATATTACAAGTATCATTTATACACTTCTTTGGTTAGGGAAATGTTTCGTTTAAAAGGATACTGTAGTACTTAATTATTTATGCTTTGTTGTTAATGATGTAATCTTTAACAAGGTTAACATAAGGATACATAGTAACGTCTTCTGTAAATATAGGAACTATTTCTCTTATCTCATCATACAATTTTTTAGTTTTTGAGGAGACTTTATCTTGTGCTTTTAAATATTCAATAGCTTGAACTACAGTGATTAGCTCTATTGCCATAACCTCGAATGCATTTTCAATAACCTTTTTTGTAATTAATGCTGCATTGGTTCCCATACTTACAATATCTTGATTGTCGTTATTGTTAGGAATAGAATGCACATACATTGGGTTAGATAATGTTTGGTTTTCGGCAGTTGTAGAGGTTGCCGTAAATTGCACACCTTGCATACCGAAATTTAATCCTAATTTACCAAGGTTTACAAAGGCAGGAAGTATGTTGTTTAAACTAGGGTTTAATAAATAGTTTAGCTGTCTTTCAGCAAGCATGCTCATTTTAGTAACTACTATTTTAAGCTTATCCATTTCTAGAGACACATAATCTCCATGAAAGTTTCCTCCATGATATACGTGTTGCTTTTCTACATTTACAATTGGATTATCATTTGCCGAGTTTACTTCTTCTATTAAAATATTTTCTACACTACTTAAAGTATCTAGAACTGGACCTAAAATTTGTGGTACGCAACGTAAAGAATAATATTCTTGTACTTTATCTTCAAAAACAGAAACATCATCATTATTTGCTTCGTATAAATGGTGCTCTCTTTTTCTAGTAAGCTTGCTATCTGCTAAATGGGCACGCATACTTTTAGCAATATCTTGCTGTCCTTTATGTTTTTTAGAATTGTTTAATTCTTCCGATAAATGATCGTCATAGGCTTCAACAATTTCATTAATTGCTGCAGAGCAAGAAATCATCCAGTTTAACAAACGTCTGGTATACATCGTATTTACAATACCAATTCCTGTCATTACAGAAGTACCGTTCATTAAGGCTAAACCTTCGCGAAGTTCTACAGAAATAGGCGTTAGGTTCTCCTTTGCAAAAACCGTTGCAGTGGCTAATCTTTCTCCTTTGTGAAATACTTCTCCTTCACCAATTAAAACTAATGCTAAATGTGCAAGTTGTACTAAATCGCCACTAGCACCAACGCCACCATGTTCATAAATTAAAGGAGTAATGTCTCTGTTTATAAGTTCTGACATTAATTCAATTACAGATTTATGTACACCAGAGTTACCTAAAGATAGTGTGTTTAATCTAGCAAGCATTGCTGCTTTTACGTATTGCGGAGCGATTGGGTTTCCTGTTCCAGATGCATGACTACGAATTAAATTGTACTGTAATTGAATACGTTCAGAATCTTTAATCTTGTATTGTGCCATTGGCCCGAAACCAGTGTTTACACCATAAATTACTTTGTTTTCTGAGAATTTTTTCAGAAAGTTAAAGCTTTCTTCTACTGTTTCGAAAACAGAATCGGCTACCTTAATTTTACTGTTTTCTATTATAATTTTGTAAAAATCTTCTAATCCTAGTTTTCCGTTAAATGTTAGCATCTATATGTTTTATTCTGACTATTTTTAATAAATATTTTAATAACTAAAAGTAAAGTAGTTATTTTTGTGTGCGCTAATTTAATATAATTAAGATAAAATACTATAATGATTATGAATGAAATACATGTGGATGTTTTAATTATAGGAGCTGGACCTTCTGGTTGCGTAGCTGCTTCCTACCTTCACAACCAAGGAAAGCAGATCAAAGTAGTTGAAAAAAGCACTTTTCCTAGGTTTGTAATAGGGGAGAGTTTATTACCAAGATGTATGGATCACTTTGAAGAAGTTGGTCTTTTAGACGTTTTGAAGGATTTCGGATTTGAAAAAAAACATGGCGCTCGTTTTTTAAGAGGAGATATCGTTTGTGATTTTGATTTTAGTAAAAAACATACCGAAGGTTGGGATTGGACTTGGCAAGTACCTCGTGCCGATTTTGATAATGTACTTGCAACCGAATTAGTAAATAGAGGCGTAGATATTGCTTTTGAGCATGAAGTGGTAGATGTTGTGTTTGATGCAGATGGTGCTTCAGTAACAAGTATAAAAGATGAAAATGGAGATGTGTATAAAGTATACGCAAAACATATTATAGATTCTAGTGGTTATGGTCGTGTTTTACCAAGAATGCTTGGATTGGACAAACCGTCCTCGATACCAGAACATTCTTCTATTTTTACACATGTAAAAGATTTAAAAAGACCAGAAGGCGAAGAAGGAACCATGATTACTTTTGATGTTTTAGATAAAGACACTTGGTTTTGGGTAATTCCTTTTTCTAATGGCGATACCAGTATTGGTTTTGTTGGTTTAACCGATTTTATCGATTCTTTTGAAGGAGATACCACCGAAAGAATGCATAAAATGCTGAAGCTTTCTAAATATTACCACAAGCGTTTTGAAGGATTAGATTTTAAATTTCCGCCAGTTACTATTAAGAATTACGCAAAATCGGTAACACAACTTTATGGAAAAGGCTATGCTTTAACAGGAAATAGCGCAGAGTTTTTAGATCCTGTTTTTTCATCGGGAGTAACTTTTGCAACAGAATCTGCTCTGTTATCGGCAAAGCTAATAACGAAAGAGTTAAATGGCGAAACCGTAGATTGGGAAACAGAATATACCGGTTATATTATGAAAGGTGTCAACGTTTTTTCAACCTATGTAAAAGAATGGTACACCGGAAACTTGCAAACCTTGTTTTTTCACCGACCTGAAAATCCAGATATTAAAAAACAAATTTGTGCCGTTTTGGCTGGTTATGTTTGGGATGATACCAATCCTTTTGTTAAAAAACACGATCGACTAGTTAAGAATCTAGCGTATTTAATAGATATGGAAGTACAAGAAAAAGAAAAAGCGAACCAATAGGTTCGCTTTTTGCTTTTCATTAGGGAAGACTTATTTAATTTCTACTTTAATTAAAACGTCTTCTTTTTTCTTTTTATGAACCTCAAGAATAAATTCACTGTCTAAAACTTTTAAAGTTCTATTAATACTGTAATCTTCAATGTCGAATTTATGATCTAGATCCTCTGTATTAAATAGATTTTTTTTTGAAACTTCACCACTCATAGCATTCACTTCATAATATGTGAAATATCCATCTTTATCATTTTTATATACTTTAGATTTTTCTTCAGCATTTAGATTCATGTTTTTTAAGTTGTCTAAAAACATAAAACAATGATTATCGTTACGTTTAAAATGATAATA
>JAGPUY010000379.1 GCA_018067265.1 Oceanihabitans sp.
TTTTTGATTATTACACTAATAGCCTTTTTGCTGGGTGCCGTTAATTATAGGATTTCAAGATCTATTTGGATTTATCTGTTTTATTAAGATTGCTTTTTAGGTTTTTATTAGATACTTCTTACTATAGATAATAAACAAAAATAGGGAAGTCACATCATCTTATGTGGCTTCCCTATTTTTAATTTGGATGCAGCTGTAATATCGCTACAGTTTCTTTCGCAATTAGATGCTTTCTACAAATTTTAAAAACACTTTTTTGTGTAATTCTAAATCTAGATTTGGAGAAAGGGATGCGCGTACAATATAATCTTTATCGCCTTCTTTGGTGGTTCCTTGCGTTGAGGTTGCAGGAATGGTCCAATAACATCCTTTTAATTGTCCGTAACTCACACAAAATTTACTCTCGTCTGGAATCTCTGTAATCATTAAATTAATTAATCTTAAGTTCAATGCTCTTTTATAGGTTTCTCTTTCTTCATCGGTATTTCCTTTGGTAGGAAGATCTAATGAAAAAACAGAAGGTGTAAAGCCTTGCTCTGCTAATTCGGAAGAAACAAAATTGATTTTAGATCCTGGTAATGCTTCGTGAATAAAGTGTACAAATTCTCTAGTGTTTTTATAGGCATCCGTGATTCTCTGATTCATAGAAGGCATTTGTTTCGCTAATATTTCATATTGAAAATCTGTCGCTTCATTATCACAAAGCGTTAGATGCATTTCAATTTTTTCCATTAAAGCAATAGTCTTTTCATTTCCTACGCAATAACCAGCAGTACATTTTCCACCACTTGGGAATTTAGATCCGCTAGCAAATGAAATCGTTCGAACGGTTGCAAGGATATCATCTTCTCCTAAGAAATGTACATTCGGACAAAAAGTTTGATCTAAAATAAAAACCGGATCGATTGCAATTTCACCTGTAGCTGTTTTACGTTCTTTAGTTAAAGCTTCTTTTAATTGGATAAGATCTGGAACTTCTACTCTTGGGTTTGTAGGAATTTCGGCAATGATATATGGGATAGCATCTTCTGCAGCAATTTGCATTAATATAGAATCAATACTTTGCACCATATCATTATCGCCATCGACTAGTAGATCTACTATTTCTACATTATCAATACAAGCCGCTACACGTCGTGCTTGATCATTTGTACCGCCATAACAATTTGGAGGAACAATAATTTTGATCGCTTTTCCTTTATGATTTTCTAATGCGTCATGTACCAAGCCCATTAAAATGGCATACTGAATAGATAATCCGCTAGAAGCAACTAGTGGTTTTGTATTGGTATTCGTGATTTTATTAATAGCGTTTAGAACACTTGTTTTGTTTGCTTCGTTCTTAGGCTTGTTTGCTACAGAGGATTGCGCTACTAGCGATTTTAAAGCAGTAAGCGAATTATCTGGCGTCATTGCAATAGTTTCTCTACGACGTACATGTTGAATGTCTGAAATGTAACTTTCATTTTCTTCGCCATTTATTATTAGAATACTTCCTAAGTGATTTTGAAGACTAATGAAAAAGTCTATCTCTGGATGAATATCTAAAGCATCCAATGTGTCTTGTTTAGAAAGGAAGATCGTACTACCATGAAACGCTGGAATATCTTTTGAATTTTCTACTTTCTTTAAGTCGAAGGTATAGCCATAAACACGTTGTATTACTTCAGCATCAAAAAAGGCAGGTAATGCATCGGTATAAAGAATTTGAGTCTTTTTATTAGCGAATAGATTTTTTCTTAGAATGGCCAAAACAGGAACTGTTTCTGAAGAAAAACTAATTACACTTTCTGATTTTAGTCCTTTCTCGTTGGCAATTGCCCATTCTAATACACAAGATAAAGGATGACCTAGGCGAATATAATCATAAGCCGTAGGTAATTCATTTAGTGCAGATTCTGTAGCATTATTGTTTTTAAATAGGGTTTCAAACTGATCTAAAAATTGTGTTTTCGCTAATTTCTCGTTATAAATATCTAGTCGATGGGTGGTTAGGTTTAACCAACCTTCTGGCATATTTTGTAATACTTCTTTAATATATAATAGTCTTTTACTTGCTTTCATAATGTTCCCTTTTGAATAGGCTGCAAAGATACGTTAATTAGAATTTTTGGTATCGGGTTGCAGCGAGTTTGTTCTGTTTTCCTGGATCTGTTTTTATCTAGAAAGTTGTGTTGGTTTGGTTCTTAATTTTGTAAATAAAAGCCAATAGATAATCGGCGTATATGCTTGTAAATAGGCTAGTAGCCAGCAATTATGTATCGCTAATATTGGTAGTGTTTTATTTATAGATTTTCATATAGCGTCATTACTTCTGCAGCGTTTAGCGCGGCATTATAAATGCGTACTTCGTCAATGGTTCCTTTAAAGGTGTCGCTTGGCAGGCTTAATCTAGAACCAATTAGCAAGGGTTCTGAATTTGTGGTGGTTTCCCCAGAGATCATTTGAGATCCTTCCAGTGCTCCGTTTACATATAAGAACATCTCTGAATCTTTAAAAACGCCAGTTATCAAATACCATGCATTGGTTTGATAGCCTTGTTTTCTAACTTGATTTATTGTTTCCCCATTTTCTGTAGTCATTGTAAATACAATGTCACCGGTTTGGGATAAAGAAATGCCATAAGGCAAAGTACCTGATCCATTTACAACAGCTCCTTTTTTAATAATTCCTTGCGTTTTGATTTCTTGAGGATTAACAAGTGCAGAAATTGTAAATGCATTCGATACGTTAAATACGGCATCGTGATCGATTTTTATTACATCATCCACACCATTAAAAAGGAAAGCGCTGTTTTCTATATCACCCATATCCGAAGTCAAAATAGCACCTTCAACCAATCCGTTATGCTCCAAATTCACTTCATTTAGAGAATTACCGTTAAAAGGATAGTAAGCGATTAGGTTTTCGGGGTGAGAATTGGTGATTCCTAAATCATCATTGTCATTAGTAGTACAAGAGATTAGCGTTATAAGTAGTAGTCCAAAAAGTAAGAAATAGTTTTTCATAATAGGTGGGTTTATTTATTCTTACCAGACCTACATTTATTATGCCAGTTCGCTATTTTTTTTGTTAGGTTGTTGTTAAATTATAAGATGTTGCACTGTGGTTAAGAATTTCATTCTATAAGCGTTTTACCACCAGTAATTAATGGTACTCGATGTTACTATTCGTTCTTTTTAAGTTTCATAACTTTTTCTAGTAGTGGTGCAAGTCCGTTTTCTGTTATGGTGTCGTTATTCCAAAAGCTTAAAACGCAACTCACGTAATTATTTCTAACTTCTGTTGCAACATAATAAATAGTTAAGGTTTTTCCTCCAGACATACTTGCCAAAACGGAAGTCATTCCAGTAAAGTCATAAATCACTTTTTTTGCTTTTGTATCTGTTCCTTCAAATTCGATATCTACAAGTTCTTCAGAAATTACTTTTCCACTTTTTCTTAATTTGGTAATTGTGAATTGCTGATCGACTGTTTTTTTTGCGTCCTCCAAAACTTTGTGAATAGACCAATTCATTTGT
>JAGPUY010000216.1 GCA_018067265.1 Oceanihabitans sp.
ATTACAGATAGAGATGTTGTAGAATATAAACGGGTTTTTAAAGCAGAAAAGTTAGTACTAGAAACGACCGAAACATCCACTTACAAAATGGTGTTTTTGTTAGAAGATGGCTTTTGGCGTATTAGACATTTGGTAAAAGAAAGTAGTAATCCTTTTGAAGCAAAAACAGCAAAAATTGAAACCGATAGTTTAATTATTAAAGGCATTAATTATTATCCGAAAGCAACGCCTTGGAATATGTTTGGAGACGCTTTTGCGAAAGACATTATTGCTAACGACTTTAAAATTATAAAAGATGCTGGTTTGAATTCGGTTCGAATTTTTGTGCAATATGACGATTTTGGAAAAGCAGATGTGCATCCGAAAAAGCTAGAAAAACTAAAACAAACTTTAGATGCTGCAGAAGAAAACAATCTAAAAGTCGTGTTGACCTTATTTGATTTCTATGGCGACTATTCGGTGATGAATTGGACCTTAAACCAGCGTCACGCAGCAACCATAGTCTCCACTTTTAAAGACCACAACGCTATTATTGCTTGGGATATTAAAAATGAACCAAACCTTGATTTTGAATCTAGAGGAAAAGATATGGTTATCGCTTGGTTGGATAATATGATCGATTTAGTAAAATCTGTAGATGCAGAACATCCCGTAACTATTGGTTGGTCTAACACACAAAGCGCTCCCATTTTAAAAGACAAAGTGGATATTGTTTCGTTTCATTATTATGAAGGTTTAAGTGAGTTGGATGCTGCTATAAAAACAATGCGTAAAGAAATCCCTAACAAACCATTGGTATTACAAGAATTTGGAATCTCTTCTTATAGCGGTTTCTGGAAACCTCTTGGTTCTTCTACAGAAGATCAAGCCAATTACCACAAAAAAATCCAAGAGATCATTGCTGCTAATACGTTGCAATTTATGTCTTGGACTTTATATGATTTTGTGGATGTGCCAACAGCGGTTGTAGGTAGCAGGCCTTGGCGTCGAAATACCCAAAAACATTTTGGGTTTATCGATAAAAATGGGGCAAAAAAGGCATCGTTTAAATACATTACTAACTAGTACTTATGTGATTCAGCGTATTATAATTCGGATTGCTTTGTCATTCAGAGCAAAGCGAAGAATCTCAAATAAGTAGGTTAATTATTAAATTATTCCGTAATATTTCCTTCTAAATAATTATTGGTTTCTTAATTGTTTTGGGACAAAAAAAGGTGTCGATTTACTGTATCTTATGCATTAGTAGGTTTTAATGCATTTTTACTTGGAGGTGTTTTTTTAGCTATAATTCTATCAAAATGGGATAAGTACATATCTGCAATTTTCTCCATTGGATATGCTGTTGCAGCTTCATAGTTTGCTTTTCCTAAAGCAATTCGGTGTGCTTCATTGGTTACAATAGCTTCAATTGCATTTGCTAAACTTTCTACAGAAGTTGGCTCAAAAAATTCTCCTTTATAACCTTCATCTTTTACTAATAAAGCAAGATCTCCTAAATCTGGCATCACTACTGCTTTACCATAACTTCCTGCCTGGTGTAAAACACCTGAACTTCCTGTTGTTGATGTGTATGGAAATACCACTACTGCACTTTCTTTAAATAAGGTTGGCACTTCATATTCTTCTACATAACCAGTAAAACGTACTTGTGGCACAAGTTTATAATCTTCTTGTACTTTTGCTAAATAACCAGGCACGTTTGGATTGTCTGTTCCTGCAATAACAACTTCCAAATCTAATCCTGTGGATGCTCTTACTTTCTCCACCGCTTCAATCATACCTTCTACTTTTTTATAGGTTCCAAATTTCCCGAAAGTCATGACTTGTAACGGCCCTTTTGGCAAACTATATTCTGGCTTTTCTTCAGAGATTTCAAAAGTTCCATGCGGAATTAAAGTCACATTTGTCGCATGATATTTCTTCTCTAAAATGTCCACATATTTTTGCATCGTTACTGCAACGGTATCAGCTTGTAAGATTAACTTTGTTAAGCTAGTTCCTATAAAACCATATACTTTTTGCATGATTTTGCTACTTGTAAATCCTGCAGAACCTAAATCTACTTCTTCCAATATATTATGTAATAACACCATGTTCGGAATCTTTTTCAGCTTGCAAACCAATGGTAACATTAAACCTAAAGCTGCTGCTACTTTCTTATCTCCAAACTTCATGAATTGTAAGTTGAACAACACGGCATCTGGTTGTGTATTATTAATTGCTTTAGTAACGTTTATAATGTTTGTGTAGCTATTAAATGCCCAACATTCTTTCACTGTAATCTTGCAACCGTTTTCTGTGAAAGCGATATCTTTTGCGCCTTCCGTTTTATCTGTAAGCAAAACAATTTCAGTAACGTTTTCTTTTTGTCTAAAGTGCTTTACTAAATGGTAAGCGTACTCGTTTAAGGTTACTTTACTTGGTGGATATGCGGTTACGATTGCTAGTTTCATAAGTTCGTTATTTATTGTTTTTTAAAGGTCTTATGTTGCATCCAGTTTTAATTTTTTCTTTTAAAGAAGAACCTCATTCTGGATGGTTCATAAGGTATATTTTAATATGATATTTCTTAATTACACTACAAATTTGCGTTTTAAAAGGCATTAAATCCGGTAACTTTAGATAGGTTGCATGTTGCTGTAGACGAATGGTAAGAAGATGTCGTTTTACTATTTATAATATTGTCATTCAGAAGGAAATATTACGGAAGAATCTCTTTTCTTTATCTACTTTTCTTTATTAAGATTCTTCGCTGTGTTCGGAATGACAAATTCCCTCTAAATGACATAATGCTATATAAGACAAATCGGTTTGAAAAATATTTTTTATTAAATGCTAGCATTCAAAAAAGTCCAATCTGGATTAAAGGAATTAATAAGCAAATCCTTTTTTGCTCTACTTTTTCCTTTAATTTGTTTTTCTCTTTTAATTGCATCTTCAATCTCAAAAAAATGTTCGTGATAAATTAGATAAGAACATTTATACTTAGCTGTAAAAGCTTTTGAAAAAGGAAGTGGATTATTATGAAAATATAATCTTTCGGCCAGATTATTTGTTACTCCTGTATAAAGCACTGTTTTACTCTTATTGGTTAGTATGTAGACATAATAATTGTGTGAGCCTTTTGTTTTCATGTTTCAATATAAATAAAAATATTATGTTTTTCATCTTTGAGATTCTTCGCTGCGCTCTGAATGACATAGTGGCTCTGAAAATATTACGAAACCTAAATAAAATGGATGCTGTCATTCAGGAGGAAGCATGACGGAAGAATCTCTTTTTATATATTAACCTTTTTAATTAGATTCTTCGCTGCGCTCGGAATGACATACTCGATTGAATAATAGAATACTTTAAGATTAGCCTTAATTTAAATAAAAACGATGCTGTCATTCAGAAGGAAGCATGACTGAAGAATCTCAACTTGAAAATATTGTTTGATTTATTTAAGATTCTTCGCTGCGCTCGGAATGACAAGTTCGCTCTAAATAACCTATTGCCTCTAAATAACTAAATGCTATAAACAAAAAAAGCTGTAGTATAAAACCACAGCCTTCTTCCTTTATATAGACTAATAATATAAAATTCTTTTTTTATTACTTACGTTTCGTATCCAAAACGAAGAAGAAGATCTGCACTACTAATAATAAAATCATGGCTACAATTTGCATGTGCACTACTTGTTCTAAACTATCGTGAAAAAAGATAACTAATCCCATTTGAAGCATTCCGAAGACTCCTGAAATTACTACAGGAACAAACTTGTCTAAGGATAAATAGTAATACGCAAAGATGTTGGATATGGCAAACAAGCCAGTTGCTAAAGCGTATTTCCATAAAAGTGGCGCCATGGCTATATAGCTATCTCCAAATAATATGGTTATTGCGGTTTCTGGGAACAATGCGCAACCAATAACGATTGCAGTTGCAATTGCTGCGATGTAACCAACATATTTAAATAAAATTGGCGCGGTTTCTTTTCCTTCTTTTTTAAGCTGAACGACTGTTGGTAATAGCAACATCACAAACATCCAAGCGACGAAGTAAACCATACGACCTATTAAGGCTAATGAAGCATATAATCCTGCCTCGTACGCATCAAAGTAATGTTTCACTAATAAGATGTCACTATTGTTAATTATAATCTGTGTGAACTCGTAAAAGGCGGTAATTATAAAAAAGCTTCGTACTTGTTTCGACTGGCTTGCCTCCATAGCAATCGTCTTTTTAAAGTTTAGGTTTTTAAATTTAAAAGGCACTAAACCAAATCCGAAAGAAATTAAAATACCAATTGCAATCACCACCGAAGATTGTATATCAAATAAGAAGATTAAAGCTAAAGTGATTATTAATCTGCTTAACATTTCGGCTTGATAGGTAATCGATAAAGATTTGAATTCTTTTTTTCCTTGAAACACTCCTCGATTCACACTCATTAAAAAGTATAAAGGCGCGCCAATTCCAAAAATGGTAAACATGCTAGAAGACGACGTATTAAAAAGGGCTTGTAGTTGGTTTGCAAAAACAATGATTAACGCTCCTAATCCCAATCCAACAATCGTTGCATTTTTATAAATCTTGGAGATGAAATTTTTAAACATATCGTTTTCAAAAACCACTGAAAATTTTGCAGTTACTAATTGAAAGGTCATCGCTACAAAAGAAAGCACTAATAAAAAGGTAATTAACACCGCTGCATCTGCAAATTGTGCCGGGCCTAATACACGACCTAAAATAAGATTGTACAAATAATTTCCTCCATTTACTGCTAATACACTTAGCATAAATACTTGTTCTGGAGTTATTTTTTTCGATTTTAATATAGATAAAGCTTGCATCTTATTCTGTGGTTTTTGTTAGTACTAATTAGGCTACGTTTGGATATTTAAAATCTTCATAAACATCTTTACAACCAGAACCAACCACAAAAAAGATATTGTTGTTATAGATTGCATTGGTGTACATTTCTTTTAATGCGTGCATTCCAGATGCATCCATTTCGGTAACCTTATCTATATCTAAAGTCACTTCTTTATTCGTATTTAAAATAGCCATAAAGTGATTTTTAAAACTACTTAGTGTAGTTGTGTTTAATACACCTTCTAATGTAATGATGTTGTTTTGCTGTGTAATTGTTAGTGCCATAATTGTTATTTTTATTTTGTTTGTGTCTGATTTCTGATGCAAAGATGCGATGGAAAGCTATCAGATTCCATTGCATTTCGACGAGTGGACGATTGCTGTAGATGAATGAATGGAAATGAATGCCTAACTTGCAAATGATTAAAAACCAGAACATGAAACTTAAATTTTTTGCCTTACTTACCTTATTATTAACAGCTTTTTTTAGCCATGCACAAGACATGCAAGAAGGCTTTACCTATTTAGAAACAGGTAAGTACGCTAAAGCGGAAACGTTTTTCCAAAATATATTAAAAGAACATCCAGACAATAAAACGGCGAGACTATGTTATGGTCGTGCTATTGGATTAAACGGAAAACCAGAAGCAGCGAATACGCTTTTTACAAATCTATTAGCAGATTACCCAACCGATTTCGAGGTAAAACTAAATTATGGAGAGTCTTTATTATGGAATAGTAATTTCCCGAAAGCCAAAACCTATTTTAAAGGTTTAATAGATGAAGATCCGAAAAGCTTTCCTGCATTATTAAGTTATGCCAACACACTTTCTAATTTAAAAGAATATGAAGATGCTTTAAAATATGTGGATAAAGCATTAGAAGTATTACCAGGAAACCCAAATGCATTAACCTCTAAAAAATACATGTATTTAGGATATGCTTACCAAAAACAGCAATCGCAAAAATACGATGAAGCAGAAGCATTACTAAAAGAAAACCTTACGCTTTTTGATAATGACAAAGACACCTTATTAAACTTAGCCAACTTATATTTAATTGCCAATCGTTTAGAAGATGCCAAAGCAACCTATGCTATTTTAGCTGAAAATCCTGAAAATAAAATCACAGCATTAAACGGTTTAGCTTTAGTTTCGCATTTAAACGGAAAAGAAAAAGAGGCATTACAATTAAGCACACAGGCTTTTGAAAGTTTAGATAAAACGACAGAACCAACACTTAGCCAACAAACAACAGAACGTTATGCACAAGCCTTAATTTGGAACAAAAAATTTAAAGCAGCAAATACACTTATTCATAGTTTAATAGAAACCAATCCTAACGAAAACTGGTTATTAGCTTTACGTGCTACACTTAATATCTATAAAAGTGATTTTAAAAAGAGTGTTCAAGATTACGACCAAATTTTGGTAAATGACAGCACTTCTTTTGATGGCAACTTAGGAAACGCAAATGCATTAAAAGCTTTAGGTAAATATGAAGCTGCTTATACTTCTGCAGAAAATACCTTAAAGTTTTACGACAACCAAAAAGATGCGACCAACTTTATAAAAAACCTCAACACTACCTTTACTCCTTTTTACGAAGGAAAAACATCCTATACCTTTGATAATGGAGATAACGAAGCATTTGCATTTAACAATAATATAGAATTTCCGTTTTCTACCAAATTTAAAATATTAGGAAGCTATAATT
>JAGPUY010000381.1 GCA_018067265.1 Oceanihabitans sp.
CTATTTTATAGCCTTCTGGTAAATCATCTATGAGTTGCTGAATTTCGGCAACTTCCATATTGGTTTGAATATTATTGGCATGATTGGCATCTTCAACTAGTATATCTTCCGAAAATTCAATTTGCTTTTTCTGCCTTAAAAAGGAAATAGATTCTCGAACCATGATACGTCTAATCCAACCTTCAAAACTACCTTCGTTTTTAAAATTTTTTAAATTCTGAAATACTTTAAAAAAACCATTTAGCATGGCTTCTTCGGCAAACTGTGTGTCTTTAATATAATAGCGACAAACACTTAGCATTTTGGGTGCATGCAACTGAAACAATACGTGTTGGGCTTCACGATTGTTTTGGATTGCCTTTTTAATAAGCAAGGGTTCGTTTTTATGCAGTTGAATAACTTTCAAAATATGCGTACGTATTACGTTCTATTTATAAAGACGCAAAAAGAAGAAGAAAGGTTGCCTGAAGATTATTTTTTTCTATCAATCACGTAATTAACCATAAGATTTAGCGAGTTTCTGTATTGGCTTTCTGGGTATTTTTGTAGTATTTGCAGTGCTTCTTCTTGAAATTCTTTCATTTTAGCAACTGCATAATCTAATCCGCCATTATCTTTAACAAAAGTAATAACTTGTTTTACTCGTTTTTGGTCTTTGTTGTGGTTTTTAATAGAATTGATTAACCACTTTTTATCTTTTTTACTCGCGTGATTTAAAACATGAATTAAAGGCAAGGTCATTTTTTGCTCTTTAATATCTATTCCTGTTGGTTTTCCAATTTGTTCTTTTCCGTAGTCGAACAAATCATCTTTTATTTGAAAAGCCATACCAATAAGTTCTCCAAACTTACGCATGGTTTCTACATGTTCGGATTCTGGTTTTACAGATGCCGCACCAAGGCTACAACAGGCAGCAATTAAGGTTGCTGTTTTTTGTCTAATAATTTCGTAGTAGATATCTTCTGTAATATCTAATTTCCTAGCTTTCTCAATTTGAAGCAACTCGCCTTCACTCATTTCGCGAACGGCAATAGAAATAATTTTTAGTAAATCGAAATCGTTATTATCTATAGAAAGTAGTAATCCTTTAGAAAGCAAATAATCACCAACTAGCACTGCAATTTTATTTTTCCAGAGTGCATTGATAGAAAAGAAGCCACGACGTCTGTTGCTCTCATCTACCACATCATCATGAACAAGCGTTGCAGTGTGAATAAGTTCTATTACAGAAGCGCCTCTGTACGTGCGCTCGCCAACCTCACCATTAGAAACCATTTTAGAAACTAGAAACACGAACATTGGTCGCATTTGTTTCCCTTTTCGGTTTACGATATAGTGTGTTATTCTGTTAAGTAATGCTACTTTAGAAGACATCGAGAGTTGAAACTTTTGTTCAAAAAGTTCCATCTCATACGCAATGGGCTGTTTTATTTGTTCTACAATTTTCACAAGAAATCAAATATAATAAATACAATGATAGGATTAGCTTTTATTTGCTAGTTGTCCGCAAGCAGCATCGATATCTTTTCCTCTAGAACGTCTTACCGTCACGGTAATATTGTTTTGTTCTAGTACAGAAACATACATATCTGTGGCAGCACTATCTGCTTGTTGAAACTCGCCATCGTCTATTGGGTTGTATTCAATGAGGTTTACTTTACTTGGTGCAAATTTACAGAACTGCACCAATGCTTCGGCATCTTCTCTATTATCGTTAATACCTCGCCAAACAACATACTCGTAGGTGATTCTATTTTTTGTTTTTTCGTACCAATACACTAAAGCTTCCCGTAAATCTTTTAAAGGAAAAGTGGCATTAAACGGCATAATAGAAGTACGCACTTCATCTATTGCGGAGTGCAAAGAAACGGCTAGTTTAAACTTGACTTCATCATCTGCCATTTTGCGAATCATTTTTGGCACTCCAGAAGTAGAAACTACGATTCGTTTAGGCGACATACCTAATCCTTCTGGTGATGTAATCTTGTCTATTGCTTTTAGCACATTGTTATAGTTCATGAGTGGTTCTCCCATTCCCATAAAAACAATATTACTTAAAGGTTTGTTGTGGTATAATCTACTTTCTTTATCTATAGCAACTACTTGATCATAAATCTCATCTGGATTTAGATTTCGCATGCGTTTTAGTCTTGATGTTGCACAAAACCTACAATCTAAACTACAACCTACTTGACTAGACACACATGCTGTGGTTCTTGTTTTTGTTGGAATTAAAACAGATTCTACGATTAAACCATCATGTAAACGCACTGCGTTTTTTATTGTACCATCGCTACTTTTTTGCATGGTATCTACATGAATGTGATTGATAACAAAGTTATCTTCCAGCATTTTTCTGGTTTCTATAGAGAGGTTTGTCATGTCTTCAAACGTATGTGCAGACTTGCTCCATAACCATTCGTATACTTGGTTACCACGAAAGGCTTTATCGCCTTCCTTTACAAAGAATTCTCTAAGTTGTTCTTTGTTTAATGCTCGGATGTCTTTTTTAGTTGTTGCCATTGTTTTGCAAAAGTAAGAAAAAGGGATTAGTTAATAGAAGTTAGGGAGCAGAGAATAGTTGCGTGATATTTGCATTAGGGATTGCGCAATTGTTGAAGCTCTTTTTATGTTGTTGCATATATGCAACATAAAAAAGCGACTTGCAAAAGCCCGACGCAACGTAGCTTAAGCGTAGTTGGGTAATGCCATAAAAAAAGCCTCTAAAAAAGAGGCCTTATTTATATTATAATTTAAATCTCGGTGATATTATAAGATCCTCAATCCAGTTAAGGACTAAATGATTAACATTGCGTCACCATAACTGTAGAAATTGTATTTTTCTTTGATTGCTTCTTGGTATGCTTTTAAGATAAACTCATGTCCTGCAAAGGCGGAAGCCATCATTAATAGCGTTGATTTTGGCGTATGGAAATTTGTTATCATACAGTTTGCAATACTAAACTCATAGGGTGGAAAGATGAATTTGTTGGTCCAACCATCATATTCATTTAAGGTACCGCTAGACGAAACCGAGCTTTCTACGGCACGCATTGCTGTTGTACCTACTGCGCAAATACGTCTTTTATTCTTTTTCGCATTGTTAATAATATTTGCCGCTTTTGCGTCAATGATTATTTCTTCGCTATCCATTTTATGTTTGGATAGATCTTCTACCTCAACCGCATTGAAAGTCCCTAAACCTACGTGAAGTGTAACCTCTGCAAAGTCTACTCCTTTAATTTCTAAACGCTTTAAAAGGTGTCTAGAAAAGTGCATACCTGCTGTTGGTGCTGCCACTGCTCCTTCGTTTTTTGCGAAAATAGTTTGGTAACGCTCTTCATCTTCTGGTGTTACGTCACGCTTGATATATTTAGGTAAAGGTGTTTCTCCTAATTCGGTAAGTTTTCTTCTAAACTCTTGGTAAGAACCATCATAAAGGAAACGCAATGTTCTACCTCTAGATGTGGTGTTATCAATTACTTCTGCTACTAAGGTTTCATCATCCCCAAAGTATAATTTATTACCAATACGTATTTTACGTGCTGGATCTACTAATACATCCCAAAGGCGTTGTTCTTCATTAAGTTCTCTTAATAAAAACACTTCAATACGCGCTCCAGTTTTTTCTTTATTACCATATAAACGTGCAGGAAATACTTTGGTATTGTTAAGTATTAATACGTCATCTTCTTCAAAATAATCAATGATATCTTTGAACATTTTGTGTTCAATAGTTTGTTTTTCCCTATTTAAAACCATTAAGCGAGATTCATCTCTGTTTTCTGCTGGATGTTCTGCTAATAATTCTTCTGGAAGCTCAAATTGATAGTGAGACAACTTCATTTTAAAATTCTGCATGTAGTAGTATTAGGTGTTGTAATGTATTTTACAAGGCTACAAATATACAATCTCAAAGTAGGCGTTGTCAAGTAAATAGCTAATTATTATTTAAAATAATTTAAAACCAATCGCTTTTAAGTCTTCCCAAAAAGTGGGATAGGATTTAGAAACCACAAAAGCTTCTTCAATTATTATAGATGTTTTTAAGGCTAAAGGAGCAAATGCCATTGCCATTCTATGGTCTTGGTATGTTGCTATTTTTATATCTTTATTTATAGTACTAGCTATTTCCAATTGCAAGGTTTTATCGGTAATAGTTACGTTGCCTCCTAATTTTTCGATTTCGGTTTTTAAAGCGACAAGTCGATCTGTTTCTTTTATTTTTAAAGTATGTAATCCTGTTAAATCACATGCTATTTTTAAACCAAAACAAGTAACAGCAATAGTTTGCGCTATATCTGGCGCATTTTTAAGATCTAAAGTTATTACCGTTTCTGGAGCAACCTTTGCTACTTTTTGAAGGGTAATTTTATTATTCTTAAAAGTGGTTTCCACACCAAACTGCGTATAAATTTTGGCTAAAGCCGCATCGCCTTGTAAGGAGTTTTCTTTATAAGATGCTAATGTAATTTGGGTACCAACGGCACTCATTGCAGCAATACTATAATAGTATGAAGCCGAAGACCAATCGGATTCGATGGTCAATTGTTGCTTCTTAATTTGGGATTGCGGATTTACTTTTATAACATTATTTTCAAAGCTTGTTGTTACTCCAATATCGTTAAGTAACGATAATGTCATGTTTATATATGGCACAGAAGTAATTTCACCATCTAAAGTAAGTTCTAAACCATTTTCTAGTTTTGGCGCTATTAATAATAAAGCCGAAATATATTGGCTACTTACATTTGCTTTTAGGGTTACTTTATTTTGTGTTATTTGTTTCCCTTTTATTTTTATTGGCGGAAAGCCATCGTTTTTTTCATAACTAATTGCTACACCCAATTGGCTTAATGCATCTACCAAAATAGCAATGGGTCTTTCTTGCATTCTTTTAGACCCTGTAAGAATCACTTCTCTATTATTTTGAATAGAAAAATACGCGGTTAAAAAACGCATTGCTGTTCCTGCGTGATGAATGTCTATTTCGTTTTCTAAAGAAAGCAACGCTTTTTGCATGACTTTAGAATCGTCGGAATTAGAAATATTATCGATTTCTACATTTGGATACAAAGCCTGTAATAATAACAATCTATTAGATTCACTTTTAGAACCTGTTACTTGTATGGTAGATTGCTTTGCAATAGATGATTTTTGAAGGTGTACGTTCATAGGTATAAATAGAATAAACTATTTTATTGCACTTCGACTGCGCTCAGTGTGACAATTTAGGTTAATAATTTATTTTAATTTCTCGTTGTTATGGTGACGATCGTGATCGCGTTTGGTTTTAATATCTAGCTTTTTATCGAAAGCTTCTTGCAAATCGATTCCTGTTTGGTTTGCTAGACATAATACGACAAACATAACATCTGCTAGTTCTTCGCCAAGGTCTTTGTTTTTATCGCTTTCTTTTTCGCTTTGTTCTCCATAACGTCTTGCAATAATACGTGCAACTTCACCAACTTCTTCGGTTAGTTGTGCCATATTGGTAAGCTCATTAAAATAACGAACACCGTGGCTTTTTATCCAATTATCTACTTCTAGTTGTGCGCTTTTTATGCTCATGCTTTTTTCTTTTTTAGGAAATGTAAAGTTATTAAAATAATACAGCATGGAATAGCGATATATTGTAATTCGCTAATAATTACTCGTATTCCCCATTCTGAAAAAAACTTCTCTACCCCAATTGGTGAAACTTTTATGACTTGCCAAGGAAAGAAATATCTGGAATTATCTAAAGGAATAAAAAAACCAACTCCTTTTCCTCCAGTTGTTAGTGCGTCTAAAAGTCCGTGAGATAGCGTAGATAAAAACAAAACAACAAAGAAGATTTGCTTTCTAGTTTTACCGAATAGCAAAGCTAAAAGCAAACTCCAAAGCGCTGCAAAAACTATAGAATGCGTAAAACCTCGATGCCCGAAAGGATGCAAATAAGGGATTTCAAAATGAAAAGCCAAAACATCCAAATCTGGAAGCATTGCAGAAACTATTGCCAAGCCTAGAAGCAGCTTACTTGTTTTCGCATCTATTACTTTTGCTGTGGTATAGGCCACTAAACCATGTCCGAAAATGGATGCCATATTATACCTATTTAACTTTAAAATGTCGCATACAATTTGTTTCTTTTTCGTTTATATTTTAATATAAAATTAAACCATAACTATGACTATCCTTTAATTTTCAATTTCATCTAACCAAAAAATAATTCAAATTAAAAAGACAACATTTACTAGCTAAATTGGCATTACCCTTTTTTAAGTACTATTTGCTCTGTTTGCTTTTTAATTACTAAGTCGAAAAACCGCTTAAACTCTAGATAATCTTTTGGTAATATAATTGTTTTATTAATATCTAGATTTGTTGTGATTTGTATTAGGTCATTTTTATGATTTATTAAATAGGTAAAAACACCATCATTAATATTAAATTGCATTTTTTCGTTTTCAGGCAACGATTCGACTTGGTATCCTTCTGGTATTCTAATATTAACTACATATTTTTCGGAAACTGGATATGTAAAATCTATAGGATACGCTCTAGATTCTTGTTTAAACGGATTCTCTTCAGGAGCAAAAAACAACAAAGAAGAAAAGTATAGTTTATCTGCAATTTCCTCTATTCCGTTTTGTAAATTATATTCGTAAGAAATTAAAATGGGTTTGGTTAATTCGTTTTCCGCTTTTACAGTAACATTGCTTACTTCAAT
>JAGPUY010000236.1 GCA_018067265.1 Oceanihabitans sp.
TTTATGCTTTGTTAGGGTTTCGTTTTTTCGATTTATTCCGCAATCTTACTTGCTGCTTTTTTAGCTTTTTTCAACATTTTTTTAGCTTCATTTTCGTCTATGAATTCAATCTTTGGTCTGGCTTTTATCCATCCCGTTTTATGCGTCTGCTTTATATAATACGTTTTACCTTCTTTAGGATTAATTCGCAGCACATCGGTGCCTTCTCCCTTGCTTGTGATAACTACTTCGCCATTATCTGCTTCTATTTTCCATGATAAATACGTGTTCGCGCTTAAAACACCAATTATTTTTTCATTTTCATAGATGGTCATTCCATTTAACAAAGCGCCTCTTTTCCTTGGTCTAATGGCATATACTGTTGCAAATTTCTTAGATCCTTGTTTGTTGTAATGTTCGATATCGCCATTATTGTACACAATTTGGAGTATATCGGTTTTGTTAATGGTGTACATTGGACCATTTGGATTGGAATGCTTTTTATATTTGATATCATCGACGTTAACTTCCATAATTTTGGATAAAATAGAGTCCGTTGTCTGTTTTGTATAAATTACGTCTTGAGAAAACCCGGAATAATGAACTAAAAGGAAAAGAATTAAGGGCAATGTTTTTTTATACATTTTGGTTGGGTTTGGTTGTATTTGGTTTTTTCATGGTTTTATATTTCTTCTTGTGTATTTGTACGCAGGAGAGAACTAGCAATAGGTTATACACATTGTTTTGTACTTGCTTACTAACGACTGATTTCTTTCGCCCAATCGCCTCTGTAAATTAATTTTTGGTCGTGAATTTTAAAGGTGAATTTGCCATACCTCACCGAAATTCCAGCAGATGCATTGACAACCCAGCAATTATCGGGTATCTTAAAGAAATTTTCAGAAGTAATTACTTTTTTATCCATTTGATCCTGAATAGGAACAGATACTTGTGGGCCTACGTCCCAACCAAGATGCGTATTGTAGCTCACTATTAAATCACCAATTAATTTAAAATTTTCATTGGTTTCTATTTTTGTTTTAATGCTTCCCGTTTTTACGTCGTTTAAATCTTTTTCCGGGGTTACTTCTATTGTTAATTTTGGTAAATCAATAGCAGTTTTAGAAGCCAGGATGATAATAGATTCGTTTTTAATAATGTGATCTTCACTATCCAAAAACGAAAAAGCAAGTTCCATAGCTTCTAGGCCTTCAGGATTAATTGTTAATTGGTCTTTAAAATACCCTTCTTTGGTTATGTTTTTAGAATAGATAATTTCGTCACGGTTTTTCACAACCACTTTTTTAATAGTCGCATCATTATAAAATTCTAATGGTATTGTAGTATTGGTATGTACTGTTTTGTTTTTAGGGCTTAGAATAAGGCCTTTCATATAATCGCGCATGGCAAACCATACAGGTCGTGGTGCACCATATTTGTCGTTGATATCTTTATATCCCCAAAAGCCAAACCATTCTTCTGGTTGTTCTTTATTATGGATGTTTTTTTCGCCACCTTTCCACCAGCCATCTGCATAATAAAATGGGCACATTCCTACAGCACCTGCATCTATAAGGTCTCGGTAATTAGAGATAAGTCCTTCACTTTGTTCTTTTAAGGTTCGGGAACCAAAACTACCAAAGCCTCCTTTTGGTGAAACGGAATGTCCAAACTCTGTAATTATAAATGGTTTGTCTAATCCGTTTAATTCATTTAAACCTTTAATATAATCTCTAAATCCCATGGTTGCTGTTTGCCCTTCATTGTATCCATAGCAATTGTAAGCATATACATCATACATGCTTTGATTCATATAATCACTAATCATCGCATTTGCAGAAAGTGTTACGGGTATATTTGGATGCTGCTCATGAATCTTATCGACCATCATTTGCATCAAGTCTTTAAATGCCTTGGCTGAAACCTTATGAATATGATCTGTTTGCGGTTCGTTAATAACCAAATACGTAATGATACAATCGTATTTTGGTGCATATTTCAATATATTTTCAAGCTGTGTCTTGCAATGATTAATAAATTTAGGATCTCCATAATCTTCTTCTGGATTTACTTCTAATCCCATAATAAGTTTTAAACCCGATTCTTGTACCAGTTGCAGTTGTGCTTCCGAATATTGACTCCAAGTTCTAATGGTATTATAACCGCCTTTTTTAATGTTCTCGAGATCGAATTTCATTAGCTCTAAATGCTCTTTCTTTTCATCTTCATAAGGATGTTGTCCTGGACGTGCACCTATTTCGTAACCGATTGCTTTAATAAAAAACTTTTCTCCATTAAGGTAGTACCAATTATCTTTGAGTTCAATTTTTGTTGCTGTTGCTGCAGCTGTTGTTGTAATCGTTGTTGTTTCCGATTGCGAACATCCAGAAATAAGATGTGCAAGACCTAGAAGAAATATTAAAGCTACGTTTTGTTTCATGTACTTTTTTTTTTGGATTGCACACAGCGTGTTTGTGTATGCTTATTTATGTGTTTAAGCACCTATATTGTCCTGAAATACGGCTACAGCTTAAAATTGATTTTACGCCGATAATTTATCCGCCTGCCGGACGGGCAGGTATACCATATTTGGTGTTTTATAGTCTAAAGATAAATGTAATCTTACTTCATTGTATAAATTAATTACATTTTTTGCAGCTCTCTTTGCGTGTGCTCCGTTTTCAAAGGTTTGATCGAGATAGAATTCTTCTTTTAAAATTCCGTTTACTCGTTCTGCCATCAGAAGAATACGTATTGTTTTAATATTTTAATCATACAAATAAGTATGATTAAGTTTCTGTTATTTATATCTTGTTATTAAACGTGTAAGAAACCTATAACTTTTCCTATACAAATAGAATACGCACTACCATGTGTTTTATTTAGTAAAAACTAGGTACAACCGTCTATTTATTAAACCTTACGGTTTCCCATAATGCTGCAGCATAGGTTTGAAAAACCTTTAAAAAGAGGCTTCCAATGGAGGCCTCTTGGGATGCTTCGTGTTTTATAGTAATGACTACAGACACATGAGTTAGAAAACAATTATTTTCTTATGGATCGATCCAGAATTGGTCTTCAGGATAACAATATACATTCCTGAGGCTACATGCAGTGGTAACGACATCGATGATGCATTTTTGTTTATATGCCATGTTTTTACCTGTTGTCCTAAATTATTGTATAAAGCAACCTTTTGTATGTCTCTATTTGTATGATTGTTCAATTGCAATTCGGAAATCGGATTATTCATATACATATCAACGTCGGCAACTAAAGTGGCTTCCTCGGTAGTTAATACGCGTGGCTGAAGTACAAGATAAAATCTGTTTTCATATTCCCCTGGAGCTAAATTAATTTCAAAAGCTTGGTTTGTAATATCATGTGTTTCACCTGTTAAGTTATCTTTAATATAGATGGTGTTGTAGTCGTCTGCATATTCCATGGCATCTACTTCAATCCGTATGGGTCCACCTTCTATGGTTCGAATTCCTAGCGGTATTTCTTTATCTAAATCAAATGCATCGGTAGCTTGAATGACGTATTTTTTATCGTTCAGAATCCAATACATATCATCATCAAACACTTCGTACATTTCTGCATCATAACCCCAGTCTATAGCATCCGTGGTATTGGGGTCTAGCGTCAGCAATACTTGCCTATGACTTATTTTAGGAGCATCGAAACCAATTCTGAATTTTGGTCTAAAATCCCTTTCGGAAGTATTTGTTTTCATGAAAGCAGAACTCCCAGAAGATTCTTTTATATAACTACGCTGGCTATTGTTAAATTCAATTTGCCCGCCATCTGCATCGCCCACCACAAAAAAGCCTAGCCCAACAGGGATATATTGTTGTGGTGCTCCGCTGGTAGATGCAATTTCCACATCATTCTGTTCGGAAGCAGCTGCGACACCTCCGCTTTTAGAATAGGTGGCATAACCTGCCGGATAGTCTGCAAAAATATGATTGTCGCCTGCATAATGATCCCAGAAATAAAGCGTTCCTGTTATGGAAGCTGTGCCTGGAAATTCGCCATTGTCGTCAATAAATTTATTGGCATCTATGGCTGAAGGATAGGGATTGCCGGCCAAATGATCATTGTTAGCGCCTACCGTAAGTTCAAAACTTCCATTATTTGGTTTGCCCACAAAGGTGTAATTTTGTTCGTTTTCGCTGGTGTTAGAGCCTTTCATGGAATAGCCTTGTCCTACTTTTATATCTTCTGAATTGCTCACTTGCTCCCATGCGCTATAGCCGAGACCAGAATCTTCCAGTTTGTACATCCAGCGGGTGCTTAACTTAATTGGAGAACTTGCTACGCCATCAGCATAGGAAGCGCTAGTACCAAAATCAATCTCCAAACTATTAAAGGGGTCTGTGCCGTCTCTTAAGACACCGCCAATGGTATAGTTCATTCCATCCGTGCTAACAGGGGAACTCCAATAATTGTATCTAAAACTATTATCCGTTACTTGTTGGTCGATTTCTATAGATCCAGTACTTGCCAGATCAACAATACTTCCCGTGTTTTGTAATAATTGCGATCCTTGTTTTAAGTAAATGGTACCGTCTAGCGTTAAAATAGTGTTGAGACTTAAATAATTGTTGTTTATGGTCAATGAAGCGGAAACTTGAATTTCAAGATTTTTAACAAGACCACCATTGTCTGGGGCAGAAGCAATTATTGGATAGCTTGTTGTAACCACAGGAATAATATTGATTAAATCATTTAAAATACTAGGGATACCACAGGACCAGTTTTCGGCAGTATTCCAATCGGAACTTATGGCTCCTGTCCAATAATTTATGGAGGGTTCTGGATCAATCACCACAGTAACGGAAGAAGTAGAAGTGCTACAGCCCGCAGCATATGTTGGGAACGTAATAGTATAGGTGTTTGGATTTAAGGTTACTAATCCTGTTTCCGAAATACTTATCGCACTTGGTATAAAGGAGTATGTGGCGGTTTCATCGTAGTTTTTAATCTGTAAACTTCCTGTTGCTATGGAGCAAGTGGGCTGTGTAATTGAGCCTATACCAGAGAGGCCATTGTTTATTCTGGTTGCATATATAGTAATAGCGCCAGTAGTAGAAAGCATCCTGCCATCTACACTTCCACCAGAGCCTATGCCCACAGCTCCAGGATTGCTAATTAGATTACCGCTGATGCTTGTGGAAGCAGCCATGGAAATGGCTCCACCAGACAACCAAAAGATATGTTCTGGTGAAGCACAATTGATTAAAACTACGTTTGCACCTGCGGCGGTGGAGAATGCACCTCCTATTTTAAAGATAAATTCTGCATCTGGATCGCCCTGCGCATCTAGAGTAAGTGTTCCTACTAAAGACGCTGCAGCAGCTTGTGAATAAATACCAGCCGTGAGTGTCTCACTACCGAAAACAGGAGCATGTGCAGCTGTAGTGATGGTATTATTGATTTGGGTAACAGCAGCTTCTAAATCTAAAGCGGCCTGTGCTGTAATACTATTGGTATTATGAATACTCCCATTTACAATTGTAGGAGCATCAAAACCACTTATAGCGCCAATTTCTGCACCAATATCACCTGTGACATTTGAAGTGGCCGTGTTAGAAACAGCGCCATCGGAGGTATAAAGAGCGAAATCTTTAACGGATCCAAGGTTAATTTGAGATACAACGTTATTAACGCTTAAAAAGAAAATAATAGTTAGAAAGGTTTGACATAAATACTTTGTTTTGATTAGCATAGGGATTAATGGTGTTGAGGTTTATTTAGGGGTATATTATATTCATACAACCTTGTGAATTCTACAAAGAAGCATTGTGGTCAAGGTAGACGTTATATGTGCGAAAAGTTTGACAAAATCAGTTTAATCGTTGAACTACATGTATTTTGTCGAATTAATATGTAATTCGTCGAGTCTGTTTTTCGTTTTATTGCAACGTATTTCTATATCAATATTTTAATTTGAAGCCGAACAATCATCGATCTAACTATCATCTTTGATATCTAGTTTCTGTCTGATGCAGAGCGGATTATAAGTATCGTGTTTAAGCGGGGGAATTGATTAATGAACTTCAATCTCATGGATAAATGGAGGATGGTCGTCTTTAAATGTGCTGATTTCTCCTGTTTCAATCTCAAGTGGTTTACCTTATAAAGGTAATAGCTACACGCATGGTAGTATGGATCTAGAATCTATAACTTATAATTGGTCAGGGACTGAAAACAATGGTGAATCACACGCAAGTGCTGCTGTTTAATGCGATTTGAACCTTTTAGTGTTACAATTATAATGGCAACTATTAGGCATAAAAAAACCACCAAAAGAGGTGGTTTTCAAGTGTTTTAGTAACTAATTATCGCATAAAATCTTGGGTGCATTTTTGTAATTAGCAAATACAAAATTTGTGCGTGTTTTGTAAAGAGTCTATAATTCGTCTGATAATTTATAGGGTAGTGGCTTTTATTTAATTACTTTTTAGATATTTTTGAAGTGTAAATAGTATTGTCTGCATATAATTTAAAAATATAGGTTCCACTAGGTAAAGGAGTAAGGTTGATATTTAAACTGGTTGCATTTTTGGCTTTTCTTTTTAATACAGCTTTTCCAGTACTATCAAAAAGGATAACACTTAGGTCCTTATAATTTTTATTTAAATCTATGCTAAGGTTCTTAGACACTGGATTTGGAAAGATATTTATTCGTCCTAAATTAAAATCTTCTATGCCTAAATGAGTAATATTTAAAGTTTTAGTTTTGGTGTCCGATTTTCCACATTTAGTGACCGTTAAAGAAACGTTATAATCCCCAATGGCAAGATAGGTGTGCATTGGATTAATTTCTGTAGATGAATTTCCATCTCCAAAATCCCATAGTAAAGAATCAAAATCAGCACTTGTATTTGTAAAGGATATTTCCCCTGCATTTATAACTTCCGAGTAATCTGCCATGGCTGGATTTATTGTGAAATCCCAAGTAGAAATTTCGTCAAAAACTATAATTTTGGCTGCCATTTTTATGGTATTAGCGTCCGAATCCGATAAATTAGAATTCCATGTAATCCATGTTGGATCTTTTTTATAAATCATAGTATAAAAGGCACATGCTGCTGCGTAAGAACCAGCACTTGAAGGATGCGATCCATCATTGGAATATAAATCTATACTTGGGTAATTTGTTCTAAGGTATCTCCAAACAGCACCAGCAGGAGCAATTTCTGTATCATTAGTATCTGCCATGAAAGTATATGTGGCTGTAATAGCATCATCCATTCCTTCATAGGTACATACCCAAGGAGCGTTTCCGCAATTACTAGCATCCCCGTTTTCTCTTCCCCAAGTCATATAAAACATAGGTTGCGAACATTCGTAATTTTCTCTAATAGCGTTACTTAAGGATGTGGCAAAGGGATATAATTCTATTTCCATTTGTGACTGTGACCAAGAAGCTTCTTGGCTCTGTCCTTGCAAAACAACATAATCCCAATTGTTTGCATTCATTTTATTTAGAGTGGTAGTATTTGAAGCATGATTCATTAATCGGTGGCCTCCTGGAGTATTCGAATCATAAATCAATAAATCGCCTCTATTCATTGCCATCGTATTGATGAGCAAGGGTAAGTTATTCACAGCAGTATAACTATTTCCAATAAATAGAACTTTTTTTGTTGTTTGGCTCTGACTAGCAAAGAAAGAAAAGAAGGTTACCGTGCAAATTAAGAATATATGTTTCATTTTGTAAAATAAGGCTAATTTGCTTGTCTAAGATTAGTTGCTTGGTTTAAGCACCTAATTTAGCAAATAAAAACCGAATAGAAAATCCGAGGAGGGTTTTTGAAAGTAGGTGAGGACTAGAAATAAATTATATACGGCTTAAGTTTGTATTATCATTAAATGAGATAAATAAACAGGAAGATCGATATATCAAATTGTTTTCGAATGGAAGGAGAAATATTTACATAACCAAATCTTTACATTCGGTTTTAGTTTCTAAAAAAAAAATAAGATTAAGAGCTACTATTAGAAATTATAATCTAGAATAAAAACAAATAAAAAAAGAGCATTATCATATGATAATGCTCTTTTTTTATTTGTTTTTATTCTAGATTATAATTTCTAATAGTAGCTCTTAATCTTATTT
>JAGPUY010000244.1 GCA_018067265.1 Oceanihabitans sp.
CAAATAGAAAAAGATTTAGGTAAATCTGTGCAAGCAGGAACGTTTGGCGCAGATATGCAGGTAGTACTTTTAAACGATGGTCCGGTTACTATAATTATAGATACTAAAAATAGAGAATAAAATCTCTGTTTTGTTTTGTGAGGTCTTAAAAAATGGTACTTTTAAAACCGCAAACCTAACTAGATGATATCAAGGCAATTCCTACTTATACTTTTCTTATTTCTTTCTGTTTTTTCAATACATGCACAAGATGAAAGTCTGTTAACTTCCTCTACCATTCCTCTTGCCTTAAAAATAAATGCAAATGCTGTTGTTCGATCCGAGCGTATGCATATAGAAATAGAAGATTTTGATAAAATGGTATATACTAATAAACGTATAGTGACCATTCTTAATGAAGAAGGTGATAACAATCTTGGCGCGTATCAACATTACGATAAAAACACAAATATTAAAAAGCTAGAAGCAAGAATTTATAATAGCCAAGGCGAAGAAATCAAGAAGTTTAGAGAGAAAGATTTTGTAGATGTCAGTGCTGTTAGTGGTGGTACATTGTATTCCGATAATCGTGTTAAATATTTAGATTACACACCAATAAATTATCCGTATACCATGGTTTTTGATGTCGAAGTCGTATACCAATCTACTGCTTTTTTACATAGTTGGAGACCCATTGAAGGGTTTTATGTCAGTACCGAAAGTGCCGAATATAAGATTACAAATGTGTCTGAAGGAAAGGTTAGAATACAAACCTTAAATTTTGAAGATTACAATATAAAAAAGCAAGGTGATTATCATTTTATTGCAGAGCATTTAAAAGCGGTTAAAAGGGAGTCTTATAGTCCTGCTTTTAAAACATACTCACCATATTTAAAAGCGACTTTAACCGATTTTAATATGGAGGGCGTTCGTGGTATCAATAACAATTGGCAAGATTTTGGAAAATGGATGTACGACGAATTAATTTCAGGAACCGAAGCATTACCACAAGCTGTAAAAGACGAAATAAAAGCGAAAACAGCATTAGCAACTACCAATAGAGAGAAAGCAAAAATTGTGTATCAATATATGCAGAATAAAACGCGATACATTAGTGTGCAAGTTGGTATTGGTGGCTGGAAACCCATGTTAGCAGAAGAAGTAGATAGATTGGGTTATGGCGATTGTAAAGCATTAACAAATTACACCAAATCCTTATTGGCAGAAGTAGGCGTAGAATCGTACTATACGGTAGTTTATGGAGATCATGATATCATAGATATCGATAAAGATTTTTCATCTTTACAAGGAAATCATGTCATTTTAAGTATTCCAGAGAATGAAGATTATCTGTGGTTAGAGTGTACCAGTCAAACGAGTCCTTTTGCCTATAACGCGAATTTTACAGATGATAGAGATGTTTTAGTGGTAACACCAGAAGGCGGGAAAATTGTACATACCAAAGTGTATTCTGCAGAAGAAAACACGACAGAAACAAATGCGAAAGTACAACTAGAAGCTACAGGGAATATTACTGCAGAAGTCGAAATTATCACCAAAGGCACAAAATATGCTAACCATTATTATATAGAGAACGAATTAGAGAAAGATCAAAAATTACATTACAAAGAGTATTTCAATACGATTAATAATCTAGAAATTAACGCTATTACTTTTAATAATAATAAAGAGGATATTGTTTTTACTGAAAATTTAGCGGTTAGCGCAACAAAGTATGCTTCCAAAGTTGGGGAGCGAATCTTACTAAGACCAAATATTTTTAATGAAGAAGAATACGTTCCTCCGCGTTATAAAAAAAGAAATTTACCTTTTCAAATTAAAAGAGGAAGAGTTAATAAAAATACGTTCGAAATTACCATACCAAAAACACTGCAGGTGGAAGCATTGCAAGATGCCGTTACTATAACCAATAAGTTTGGTTCGTATCATTTCTCCATCATACAAAAAGAGGATAATACACTTTTGGTTCAACGAGAATTCAAATTAAAAAAAGGAACCTATAGCAAAGAAGAATATAAAGAGTTTAGAAATTTTTTATTAAAAGTAACAAAGCACGATAAATCTAAAATAGTATTAAAAACAAATAATTAAATGAAGAAAACAATACTAATCATCACGCTATTAATAGCACAATTCACATTTTCTCAAGATTTTAAATTTGGAAAAGTTAGTAAAGCAGAATTGGAAGAAACCCAACACGCATTAGAGCCAGAAGCAAGTGCTGCTGTTTTGTATAGAAGTCAAGATGTCTCTTTTATGTACGAGCAAGGAAAAGGTTTTATTCAGTATAATGAAATTCATGAACGTATCAAGATTTACAATAAAGACGGTTATGATTATGCTACAAAAACAATACGACTATACGATGAAGGTAATGATACCAAAGATAAATTAACCAGTTTTAAAGCTTATACCTATAATTTGAAAAATGGAAAGGTAGAAGATACGAAATTGAAGAATAATGGCATTTTTGAAGAAAAAACGAATCGCTATTGGAAGCAAACAAAATTCACCATGCCAAATATTAAGGATGGTTGTGTTATAGAATATAAATACACGGTAATATCTCCGCTATTAGCGATAGATGATATTCCTTTTCAAAAATTAATTCCAATTAATAAGCTAGATATTAAAGTCGAAACACCAGAGTATTTTAAGTTTACATTTTTATTAAACCCTAAAGCGGCTTACGTACCCAAACTGAATCAGTCTGTTGTGCAGTCTAGTTTTACCATATCCGAATCTAGTACCACGAAACCAATAAAAGGACATGCAAAAACAACACATAGTAATTCTAAAGTAGAGTATCAAAGTGATATTATTAGTTCTAATTTAGTACAAATTCCAGCATTAAAAGACGAGATATTGGTAGATAATCTTTCGAACTATCAGTCCAAATTAATTCTGGAGTTGCGTTCTATTGTATATCCAAATCAACCCGTGAAAAGTTATTCTAGAACTTGGGAAGATGTAACAAAATCTATTTACAAAAGCGAAAATTTTGGTAAAGAACTAGATAAAGAAAATTACTTTAGAAAAGATATAGAACCAGTCCTTGCCGGGTTAACAACGCCAGAAGAAAAAGCAGCTGCAATTTACAATTATGTGAAATCAAAAGTAAAATCTAATG
>JAGPUY010000252.1 GCA_018067265.1 Oceanihabitans sp.
ACGTATTGGTGTTTGTATCTATCTTTTACTTACGCTAATCGGATTAATCACCACATTTTTAAAGGTCTTTAAAATCAAAAATCTATGGTTTCTATTTCGAGTTAATTCGCAAATAGCATTTCTATTACTTATCCTTTTTAGTCTTGTAAATTGGGATTATTCGATTACAAAATACAATCTAGAAAACGCACCGTCTTTAGACTTAAATTACCTCATAAACTTATCAGATAACAATGCGGTTTTACTAAATGCGTATAGAAAAACAGGAGTGCTTAGCGAAAAAGATAGCAACAAGATTGATTATAAATATAATAACTATATAAAACGAGTAGATCAAAGAAACTGGCAAGAATATACCTATGCAAATTTTCAATTAAAATCTACTACTAAAACAGCGAACTATTAATGCATATTCCACATAACATAGCAAAATCATCCTTATTGGCTGGTTCTATTTTTTGGACCATCCTTGCCACAGACAACTTTAATTGGGGTATGATACCAGTTGTTTTCTTATCCTTTATTCCAATTTTTATTTGTTGTAGCCTAGTGATACTAGTTACTATTTGTCCAATATTTTGGTTATTAGAAAGTGAACATTATAGCAAACAAAAGGTTTTTAAAACCTGCTTTCCTATATATACCATAATAACTTTTAGTCTTTGCTGTTATGGAATTTACCATGCCTTTTCTGAAGTATATATGATTGGCTTTTATGTTTCCGCATATATAACCACTGCGCAATCGTGGGTTTGGTTTGGAAAGGAAAAAAGTCCAATTACCTTAGCAATTACAACCCTTTAAAAATTATGTTTCTACGGAATCCACTCAGAAATCAAATTACAATTAAGAATACAAGTAATAATCAAAAACTCCTTCCTTTTTTCAAGGGAAGGTGGATTTGATTTCAAAAAACAAATCAAAGACGGAAGGGTAAAAAAACAAAAACGTAACACATAGTAATGCAAAAATGAAAATACAATTCAACAAAAACTACCTAACAGCTTCCATCCTACTATTTGCGGTAGAAGCTTTAATTGCCATCTTTTTAAAAGATGGTTTTATACGTCATACTTTTGGAGATTATCTAGTCGTAATCTTACTCTATTGCATGCTTAAAAGCGTTATTAAAACCAAACCTTTTTATTTAGCAACAGCTGTTTTAGTTATCGCTTATGGTATTGAGTTTTTACAGCTCACCAACCTATTAACCTTATTAAATCTTCAAAACAGTACCATGGCTAAACTTATTTTGGGAAGTACTTTTAGCATTTCAGATCTTATTGCTTACACGCTTGGCGTGATTACCATTCTAATTTTCGAACACAAAAAACAAAGCCATGAATAACTTAAAAAGCATTTTATTTAACCGATATAAAATCATTTCGTTACTAACCGTATCCATGTTATTGAGCATCTTTTTGCTAATGTTACGCATGAAGATTACACATACTTTTTTTTTTATCTTTTTAATCTGGAATTTATTTCTCGCTGTAATACCGTACATAATTACAACCTATTTAAAGAGTAAAGTAAAAACGAACAAATGGCAACTTGTTATTTGGTTTGGCGTTTGGCTACTCTTTTTACCAAACGCTCCCTATATTGTTACCGATCTATTGCATTTAAAAATTAGCGAAAATCCATTTCTATGGTTAGATGTATTGCTATTAACTTCTTTTGCATACAACGGATTAATACTTTTCTTTTTAAGCCTGGTCGATATGAAAGAGTTGCTTCAAAAGCACATGAACAATAACAAAGTAGAACTTATTATGTACTTCATTCTGGCATTAACCGCCTTCGGAATTTACTTAGGTAGATTTTTGCGATATAATTCTTGGGATATTTTACAACACCCAACGGTACTATTTAAAGATATTTTATATAGAATAATACAACCGCAACAACATCTAGAAGTTTGGCTATTTACGTTTACTTTTGGCAGCTTTCTTGCCATTAGCTTTAGTGTGTTTCAAGCCTTTCAAAAAACAAGGAAAGATTAATCTTCTCTATTCTTTTCTTGAAGCTTTCTAACAATAGAAGCTGCTACTTTTCTTGGCATAAAACGTGGCAATACTGCCAAAAACTTATTAAAAGCACCTGGAATTGCACACGCTTTCCCTTTAAGCATCGCTTTATAACCATAAGCTGCTACTTCTTTTGCGCAAGCCATATTAAAGGTTATTTTATTGTCTTTACTATCTTCGGAAACCGTTTCTTGAAAATGTGTTTTTGTTGGTCCGGGACATAAAGCCGTAACCGTAACTCCAGTTCCTTTTAGCTCGTTTGCAATAGCTTCCGAAAAAGAAAGCATATATCCTTTGGATGCATAATAAATAGACATCAAAGGTCCTGGTTGAAATGCTGCCAACGATGACATATTTAATATTTTACCAGAGCCTCGTTCTACCATACCTTCTAAAACCAGTTTGGTTAAATGGGTTGTGGTCATCACATGCACATGTAACATGGCAGATTCTCGTTCCCAATTGGTTTCTGCAAAAGAACCAAACAATCCAAATCCAGCATTATTAATCAGCACATCTATTGGCGCATTATCTATGTCATCCATTATTTCTTGTGCTATATTTGGAAGACTTAAATCTTTAGTTAATGTCGTTACGTCTACTTTAAAATCCCGTTCTATTTCCGATTTCACTTTAGCGAGATTCGCTGCGTCTATATCGACTAAAACTAAACGATATGCATCTTTAGCTAATAAAAGTGTTAACTCATAGCCTAATCCAGATGCAGCTCCAGTTATTAATGCTGTTTTTATCATGATGGTTTTTAAATCTTAATATTTTAGATGTATTAATTAACAATTAAAGTTACCGATGCCGATGAACAATTATTTACACTAGTAAAATTTTCACATATTTGATAATTAATGGTGTATGTTCCTGAAGGCACATTTGCGATAACAAGATCTATACTTCCATTACTATTCAATACAAAATAATCCCCACTATCATTTGTTGTAGTCGTTGTGTTTACTGCGTAGTTAATCATAGCTCCTCCATTTAAAGTATCGTTATCCAAGACATTTAAAATAGAAGTGGCAGTTGCCGTTCCGTCTATTGCATCTAATGCATCATTTACAGCCGTTATTGTGTTGTTTACATATATACTAACAGAAGAAGTATTGCAGTTATTTGGGTTTGCAATTTCGCATATAGTGTATGGAAATTGATAATCTGCCGAAGGCGTAAACTCTAATGGCATAGAAATATCACCATTTGCATCTAAAAGGATATAATCTCCTTGATTACCATCACCTACCGTTATATTTACATTATTTGGTGTAGCATCTAAACCATTTAAGCTGTCATTATTTAATACATTTAAAACAACTTGTCCTTGAGGTGTACCAACCGCGTTTATCCAATCATATTCTGCATTAATGCTTCCTGAAGAATTAGTGACATATAAAGTAACTGTTGCTGAGTTACAATTGTTTGGATTTGGATTTCCGTTTATGATTTCACAAATAGTATACATCAATTCATATGTTCCTGTTGGTGTATTCTCATTTACATCAATGGATCCATCTGCATTTAAAATAATGTTATTCGGGAAATTTGTATTTATATCTGTTATTGTTACTTCATTAGTACTTACTGCTACTCCATTTAAAGTATCATTATCTAATACATTTACCACATTCGTTGCTCCTAAAGAATTTGTTACTTCTATACTATCCATTGTATCATCTACTGCAACAATCGCTACTGTAGATGTATTAGTAACAAATAAAGTAACCGTTGCGGAATCACAATTGTTTGGATCTGCGTTTTCGCAAATAGTATAGAATAAGTTATATGTTCCTGTTGGCGTATTTTCATTTACATCTAGGGTTCCATCTGCATTTAAAATAATGTTATTGGGAAAGTTTGTATTTATACCAGATATGGTTACTTCATTTGTACTTGTTATTACTCCATTTAAAGTATCGTTATCTAATACATTTACAACTGCTGTTGCTCCTAAAGAATTAGTTACTTCTATGCCATTTACAGCATCATTTACTGCGTCTATAGTCGAAGTAGTTTCATCTGCATTGGTAACTAATAAAGTTACAGTTGCTGAGTCACAATTATTCGGATTTGCATTTTCGCAAATAGTATATTCAAACTCATATTGACCTGTTGCTATATTTTCATTTACATCTACCGTTCCGTCTGCATTTAAAAAGATACCATTAGGTAAATTAGTTGCAGTTATTGTTACATCATTAGCTGTAACTGCTACGCCATTTAATGTATCATTATCTAATACATTTACAACCGCTGTTGCTCCTGAAGAATTCGTTACTACAATGCCATCCATGCCGTCTCCTACTGCAACAATTTCTAACATTGATGTATTTGTAATATATAAAAACACCGTTGCTGTATTGCAATTGCTTGTATTTG
>JAGPUY010000387.1 GCA_018067265.1 Oceanihabitans sp.
GAGGGATTACCTTAGGAGAATTAACCTTTTTATCTGGAGCATTTAACAGGCTTACCAGAAACCTGCAAGACTTCTTTTCGAAGTTTACACGTATTACAGAAAGCTCTCTATACCTAAAAGATTATTTCGATTTTTTAGATATATCTATTGCACCTGCACACAAAGAAGACATGCCACTTCCGGAAAAGATACAGAAAGGATTTGAATTTAAAAATGTACGTTTTGCATATCCAGGATCCGAAAATGAAATACTAAAAGGGATTAGTTTTACCATGAAAGCCGGAGAAAAACTAGCATTTGTTGGTCAAAATGGCGCAGGAAAAACAACGCTTACTAAATTAATTCTTCGTTTTTACGAACCTACTTCTGGCGAAATATTATTAGATGGAATTAATATTAATCGATTTGACAAAGCAAAGTATCAAGAATATTTTGGTGTTATTTTTCAAGACTTTTTTAAGTACGAATTTACTGTTAGAGAAAATATTGCCATTGGGGATATTAGCGAAATAGACAATCAATCTAAAATTGAAAATGCAGCCGAACTTAGTTTAGCGAATGAAGTGGTGCAAGATTTAAAGTTTGGTTACGACCAACAACTTGGTAAACGTTTTGCAAAAGGGCAAGAGCTTTCTGGAGGACAATGGCAAAAAGTAGCATTAGCAAGAGCATACATGAAAGATGCCAAAGTAATGATCTTAGATGAACCAACCTCTGCCTTAGATGCGAAAGCAGAAAGTGAAGTGTTTGATCGTTTTATTGGTTTAACCCAATTTAAAACTAGTGTTATTATTTCGCATAGATTTAGCACCGTAAGGCAAGCAGATCGAATTTTGGTTCTAGAAGAAGGACGTGTTTTAGAAATTGGAACACATGAAGAGCTCATGAAAAATCAATCTTTGTATGCCGATTTATTTACACTACAAGCAGAAGGTTACCAATAAGTTCTCGATACAAAATTTTAAAAAAAATCACTCGAACAGACATCAAACTAACAATTTAAAACACGTATCTTCGTAGTATGGCTGAAGAAATTATAAATCGCGTCGCAAGTAGTACACTAGTAGTTTTTGATCTTGAAGATTATTATCCGCAAGGCAAACGCGTACTTTTTGATATTAAAGACTGGCTTTATGAAGGCTTTGTGCTTCGTGAAAAAGATTTTAGAGCACTTGTTAAAGAACACGATTGGTCGCAATATCAAGATGCCTTCGTAGCACTAACCTGTACCACAGATGCCATAGTACCAGACTGGGCGTATATGCTTTTAACTATTCAGTTAGAACCATTTGCTAAAACCACTGTTTTAGGTACCTTAGAAGCTTTAGAAGTTTCTCTATACCAAGACATTATTACCAATTTAGATATTACTACCTATAAAGACAAACCTATAATTATAAAAGGTTGTTCTAAAAAACCGGTGCCTTCTAGCGCTTATATAATGATTACCAATAAGTTAAAACCCATTGCGAAATCTATTATGTTTGGAGAAGCCTGCTCTTCTGTTCCGCTTTTCAAAAGCACTTCATCGATAAAATAAATCCTTTTATCTATTTTATCAAGAATAAACCAATTTAGGTATAAAAGTTTATACTTCTAATACATATTTTTGCGCGTTCAAAAAACAAAAATAATACATAATGAAAAAAATATTTTTATTAGCTGCATTATTTATTGGAGTAGCTTCAGTAAATGCACAAACGGAAGAAAACGCACAAACGAAAACAGAATTAGCAGCTCAAAAAGCGGAGAAGCAAGCAATCGCAGATGCTGCTCAAGCAGAAGCTAATGCTTTACAAGCACAAATAGATGCTTTACCAGGATGGAGAAAAGGTGGTAATGTTTTAGTAACTTTTAACCAATCTGCATTCAACAACGAATGGACTGGTGGAGGTATTGGTAATACTGCTGCAAACTTATTAATTAACTACGATGCGAACTTAGTTAAAGGAGATTACGTTTGGGATAACAAGTTAATTGTGGATTATGGCGTAAACAAAAACAAAGGAGCTGATGATTTTACAAAGTCTAACGATAGAATAGAATTTAACTCTATTGGTGGTAAAAAAGCAACTGGTAACTGGTACTACTCCGCTTACTTTAACTTTAAAACGCAAATGGACAAAGGTTTTTTATATGACGACAACAATGCTCGTGTAGCTGCAACTTCACATTTCTTCTCTCCTGCTTATTTTCAAGCGGGTCCTGGCATGTTTTGGAAAAAATCAGATAACTTAAATGTTATGATTTCTCCTGCTGCTGCTAAATTAATTTTAGTACATGATGAATTTGCTGGAAGCTTTGGTACAGAAGCTGGTGATACTTCTCGTTTTGAGTTAGGCGCTGCTTTAAGAGGGTACTACAAATTAAACATAGCAAAGAACATTTCTATGGAAAACATTGTAGCATTATACTCTAACTACTTAGAAGATCCTCAAAATGTAGATATCGATTACACCATGAATCTTTCTATGTCAGTTAACAAATACATTTCTGCTAACTTAGTATTTCAAGCAATCTATGACGATAACACAAACCCGAATGGTTTCCAAATTAGAGAAGCTTTTGGTGTAGGTTTTAACTACGGTTTCTAAATAATATTAAAAAAAAGAATTAGTCTATTAAAACGCGCTTCTATGAAGCGCGTTTTTTTTATTTATATCTCAGAACTAATTATATATTTCATTTTCTCTTAATGTACATATGAAACAGAAAAATAATTAAACAAAAAATTAATCCTTTTTATTAAACTGACGCTCCTTCTTCTTTTTATTAAAGAGTCTTTTTAAGAAACCATCTCGTTTTTCTTCTTCACAATTTAATGCTTCAAGAACTTCATTTGAAGGATTTTCAAAACTACTTTTAGTTATAGAACTGTAATTGGAATCCGCATTTAATTTCTGATAAAACTTAGCAAAAATTGGTAATGCAGAATTTGCGCCTTGACCTAATCCGGTGGATTTAAAACCTATATTGTAATTATCGTTACCAACCCAATTTACGGTAACTAAGTTAGGTGTAATACCAACAAACCAACCATCTTTATTGTCTTGAGTTGTTCCTGTTTTACCTGCTATATTATTTTTAAGATTATAAGTCGATATTAATCTAGCTGCTGTACCAGAATTAACAGTAGACTTCATCATTTGTAAGATGACTTGCCTTGTATAATCACTATACGCTTTCGTTTCTTTTACTTCTGGTTTAAAAGACACAATTTCCACGCCGTTTTTATCTTCAATTTTAGTAATAAAATAAGGTTTCACAGGCTTGCTGTTATTCACATAACTAGCATAAGCACCGGCAAGTTCTTTTATATTAATTTCGGCTACACCTAAAGCTAAAGATGGTTCTTTCGGAAGCTGTTTTGTGATTCCTAATTTTTTAGCTTGGATTAAAACCTTATCTATACCTACTTCATTTAAAACTTTTACAGCAATAGTATTCATAGACTGACTTAATGCTTTTTCTAGGTTGAAATTAATGTATGGGTCTTCTTCGTTACTTCCAGAGTTTGTTGGTGTCCAATTTTTATAATCGGTATAGGTAATTGCTTCTGGCGAAAAATAAGTACATGGTTTCATACCATTTTCTATAGCTGCAGTATAAACAAAAGGTTTAAATGTTGAACCTACCTGACGTTCACTTTGGGAAACGTGATCGTATTTAAAAAAACGATAATCTATACCTCCAATATAAGTTCTTACCGCTCCCGTTTGGGGTTCTAAGGCAATCATTCCAGTGTTTAAAAACTTTAAATAATGTTTTAAACTATCTATTGTAGAAATGCTTTCGGTTTTAGTTTCTTTCCAATCAAATAATTCAACTTCATGCTTCATAGAAAGTGAATCTATAATATGTGTTTCTTCTAAACCAAGTGCTTTATATTTTTTATACGCAGGAAGTGTTTTAATTACATTTTCAATTAGCTTTTTATTAACGTTCCATGGCGCATTTTTGCCATAAGAGGCTTCGTAAGCTTCTTGTAATTTTGTGAGATGCAATTGCATTGCTTCTTCTGCATACTTCTGCATTTGGGAATCTAATGTTGTGTGTACCACTAAACCATCTTTATATAAATTGTAAGCCTCTCCATTTGGCTTTTTAAAGTCTTTTAAAACAATAACCAGTTCCTTTTTTAATTGTGCTCTAAAGTAAGGTGCTAAGCCCAAATCGTGATTAAAAGATTGGTAATCTAAATCCATAGATTCTTTTATAGTTACCGCATATTGGGTTTCTGTTATGTAATTATATTTAAGCATTTGTTGCAGCACGACATCTCGTCTTTGCTTACTGTTTTCTAAATTACGTCTCGGATTATAAAAATTATTTGCTTTTAAAGTACCCACAAGAGTTGCAGCTTGAGATAAGGTCAAATTTGTTGTAGGAATACTAAAAAACTTACGTGATGCACTTTCTATACCATACGTATTATCTGGAAAAGGAACGGTATTAAGGTACAGCGTTACTATTTCTTTTTTAGAGTAAATCTGCTCTATTCGTTTGGCAACTATAGATTCTTTTATTTTGTTAACGATAGTACTAAAAGCAAAATGTTTGTCTCTTCCAAATAAGTTTTTAGCCAATTGTAAAGTTATCGTGCTTCCACCTCCGGAAGATTTATCTTGAAATAAAATTGTTTTAAAAAAAACACGAAGCAAACTAATATTATCTACACCATCGTGCTCATAAAACCGAACATCCTCTGTAGCTATTAAAGCGTTTAAAAGGTGCTCTGGAAATTCTGGATAGGTTAATGGTTGCCTATCGTAAATATAATATTTACCAATAAGCCTACTATCTTTATCTAAAACTTGGGTTGCTTCTGCTTGTTTTAAATTACTTAATTCTCTTACGTTTGGTAATTTCCCAAAGGCACCAAAATAAATACTAGCGAAAAAAACAAGACATAAAACAAAGACTCCTGCAATTGCTATAATGGCTCTTTTTATCCATTTTCTTTTTAAGAATGAAATTAATTTTTGCTTAATCATAAGTACGTATAACGAGAAAAAAACAGATTTATTTAGTTACAAAAGTATCTAATAATTATACTCCGCTAACTAACAAGCCACTATTTTAAATCGTTAAACACAAAATAGGATTATTTACCACGCTTCTTAAACTTATTAGCGTCTAAAAAGTAGGTCATTTTTAATGACACTGTGTTGCTACTATTTTCCTTTAAAGTATTGTCTAAATTATCAAAATAAGAAGAACGCACATCGCCATTAAAAAAGGTACTTCCTAATTTGTAACCCAAACTAATTTCGCTGGCTGGAGCAAATTGCCATTTAGCTAAAAAATCGATGTTGAATTGATTAAAATTATCATCAAAAT
>JAGPUY010000388.1 GCA_018067265.1 Oceanihabitans sp.
ATCTCTGGAAATCAAATATTGACTTTTAAATCTAAAAGCAAGGTATCTGCAAATGGTATGGATAAAATAATTTCTGGTAGCATGTTACTGCTTTCTACAACGATGATTTTATTTGTAATTTACGGGTTATTTCAAGGAATAACTGGAAACATACTTTATCTCTTATTTGGTGGTTTCGGACTTCTATTAACGATCAAAGATTTTATATTCTACCAAAACTTTAAAGCTCACAAAAACGGTTGGTTTCGAAATCATGTAGGAAAGATGGTTGGAGCGTTTATAGCATCTATAACCGCTTTTATAGTTGCTGGTTTAGGTATTGGAAATATCCTTTCTTGGATCTTACCTTCTATTCTGGGTACCATTTACATTCTATATTGGAAAAGGAAATTAAAATAGATTCTAAAAGAAGTTCCCGATAACCAATAAAAAAAGCCCTTTTAGATTTCTCTAAAAGGGCTTTTATATTTACAATACGTTATGCAATTACTACTGCACTGTATTTGCTCTGTTATCTTCAATATTAGAAGCTTCTTTTAAAGCCGTATATAATCTTGAATCTACTGCCGTTTGTTTTTGTTGTCCTACTTGGTTAGCAAAAGCTTGGTAGTTTGCTAATTCTACTGCTGGAGTAGCTTTAGTTACTTGTACCATATATACTCCATTTTCACCAACAACTAATTTAGACGTTTCTCCTTCTTCTAAACCAAAAGCAGCACCTACCACTTTAGGTTCTCTACCAACACCTGTAACTGTAGGTGTTTTCATGTTAATCGCTAAAGCAGTTCTTATCGTTTGTCCTTCTGCGCTTGCAACTTCTTCTAATGTTGTTGCAGAAATTCTACTTTTAATCATGTCTGCTTTTTTAGCTTTACGTATTGCTGGTAAAGCAGTAACAGATGCATTTTGTGTATTCATTAAACCTGCTTTGTTTTTAGCGGTTAATTGTACTACTGCAAAACCATTAGAGATAGCGAATTTTTTAACATCACCAACTTCTGCATCTGCTTCAAATGCCCAACGAACAATTGCTCTTTGACTATTTAAACCAGGAATATTTTCATCTAAAACTTTGATTCCATCTACAGGACGAACCACAAAGTTATTTTCTTTAGCTATATCTTGAAATTTACCCTTTGCTAATGCATTTTCAAAACTAGCAGCATCTCTAAATACTTTAGAAATTGTATTTTCACTAGGCTCAATTTTACGAGCAATCGTTCCTACTTTAATAGTACGTTGCATATTCTTTTGCCCTAAGATTTCAATGATATGGTATCCGAAAACAGTTTCTACGACACCAAAGTCACCTGTGTTGTTTTCAAAAGAAAAATCTCTAAATTCAGGAACCATAGCGTTGTATGTAAACCAGTCTAAAACGCCTTCTTTCTCATTACTTACTGTATCTGCTGAGAAATCTAATAAGCTTACAAACTTAGATGGTGAAGATTTCACAACACTCATAATACTATCTGCTGTTACTTTAGCTTGCTCTTTTGTTTGTACTGTTTCTGCGGATGCAGAACGAGATCCGATAAATGGCAATAATATATGTCTTGCTTTTACAGAATCTGGCATTTGCGTTACAGCAACTACTTTAGAAACTTTAAAGCTATTAGCGTCTTTATATGGGCCAAATACTTCACCAGCATTTAAATTAAAAATACTATCTGCAACTGCTACAGGTAAGTCTGCTTTTTTAATAAAACGATTATCAAATTTAATATCTGAATTTGCATTTACAAACGCTTCGTTATCTTTTGCTTTTAAGAAACTTAAAACGGTATCATTTCTTTTAGTAACCTCGTTATATACTACTTGATCTTTAAAAAGATTTTTTAAGCTTTGCTTAATAGCGTTTTCATCTTCCAAAGAAGCAACTTCATTAAACTGTACATAATTGATATTTCTAGAAGCTTCCACAGTATATTGTTTTACGTGGGCGTTCATATAGTTTGTAATATCACTATTAGAAACCGTAACCGTACTATCTACTATAGAAGAAAAAGGAACCTGAACAAATTTGATATCTCTTTGGTCTCCTTCTAATTTATGTTGTAATTCTCCTTCAGCAAGAGTACCAACCATTCCAGCTTTAACCATATTTACATAGTTTTGGTTAAGCGCGTTTGAAGCAACTCCTTCCTCATAATCAATCCATTGTTGGTAAGCTATAGAAGAAGTTTCTTTTAAGCTAGCAATGTATTCGTTCATTTTGTTTTCATCAAAAACACCTGCAGCATTTTGAAAATCTGCATTGTTTGCTAAATTTGTTTTTAACAAATCACGCATTTGGTCTTTTTCAACTGTAAAACCTAAAGCATCAAATTGTGTTTGCATAACTGCTTGACGTACTTCTTGGTTCCAAACGTTGTTCATAGCTTGTGTGCTCGTTCCGTTTCCACCCATTTGACGTTGCATTGCTTCTACTTTTTGCATAAAAGCCTCACGCGTAATGTCTTTGCCATTTATGGTAGCTACTACATTTTGCGATTTTGCTGTAAGTGCGTCACTGTTTCTAAACAAATCTGCTAATACAAATGAGAATAATGCTAATGCAATTACTACTATTAGTACTAATGATTGTTTTCTAATGTTATTTAAAATTGCCATTGTTGGTATAAATTTTATTCAATATAGTGCGCGAAAATACCATTTTCTATTTAATAATGAAAGGGTTATTCTGATAAAATGAAATAGAAGTGAGAATTGAAGTTAAAATAGACAGAATGCGGAAGACAAAAGAGCAATGAAATAGCAATACATCGCATTCAAAATTAAAAACGGTATCTTGTAACTACGCCTGTTTACTGCAAACTCAAATTTAATCTAATTCTAAAACTTTAAGTTCTACTAAATCTATTTTAGTATTGGAAACTTCTAAAATGGTAAATTGAAAATTCGCAATGATTACTATTTCGTCTTTCTTAGGAATTTCCTCGGTATGCGCAACGATTAAACCACCTAAAGTTTCGTAGTTCTCTTCATCGGGCAAATTAATTTTAAACGTTTCGTTTATATAATCGACTTCTATTCTTGCTGAAAATTTATAATTATTTTCATCTAGCTTTTCTTCAATTAAAACTACGGTATCGTGTTCATCTTCTATTTCGCCAAAAAGTTCTTCGACAATGTCTTCCACGGTCATGATTCCAGAAGTTCCTCCGTATTCATCTAATACTACTGCAATACTTTTACGTTTTTTTATCAAAACGTTCAGCACATCGTTTATTAGCATTGTTTCTGGAACAAACTCTACAGGAAGGATAATAGATTTTATCGTTTTTGGTTTTTTAAACAACTCAAAAGAGTGCACATAACCTAAAATATCATCTATATTCTCTTTGTACACTAGCACTTTAGAGCACCCTGTTTCTGTGAAAATGGTATTTAGATTCTTAATAGATTCATGAAGTTCTACAGCAATAATTTCGGTTCGAGGAACCATTACTTCTCTAGATTTCACCTCCGCAAATTCTAAGGCATTTTGAAAGATTTGAATTTCGGTATCGATATCATCATGCTCTTCTACAGATTCCATTTGCTCACTAATATAGTTACCAAGTTCTACTTTGGTAAAGGCTAATTGCACTTGATCCCCTTCGGTTTTAAAGAATTTTTTAAGTACAAAATCGGAAATCCACAGTACAAAGTCGGAAATAAAAGTAAAAAGCACATAAAATATATATGCAGGAAAAGCCAATATTTTTAATAAGGAATTGGCATAAATTTGAAAAAAAACTTTTGGTAAAAACTCAGCCGTAATAAGTATTACAATAGTTGAAATTATAGTTTGCATAAGTAAACTAAAATCTACAAATAAATAGTTGACCACACTATTGTTAGATGGCAACATCGATTGAAACCAATGCACTAGTAAATCTCCCATAAAAAAACCATAAACAACGAGGGCTATATTGTTACCAATAAGCATGGTTGCAATGAACTTGGATGGTTTTACGGTAAGTTTAGAAAGTATTTTTGCTAGAAAGCCGTCTTGCTTTTTTTCAATTTCTATATGTATCTTATTAGAAGATACATACGCGATTTCCATGCCTGAAAAAAAAGCGGACAGTATTAAGCAAACAATTATAATAACAATATAGACGCTCATTACTTGGCGTTATTATTGTCTTCAAAATTTTTATTGAATTTTTTACGGAAGAAAAACATAAAAATAGCCAAAGCTGTAAAAGCTAAAGATATATAGGTTCTATTTCTATCTACAGTCCAATTAGTTACTGCATCATACAAAAATAATGCGGCGAAAAACAAGTATATGTATTGAAAAAACTTAGCGGTTTTCATTTGTGGTATTTAGGTTGAAAGTTATTTATAGCAAAGATAAGTATTATTCCTCAAGTGTGATAATACCATCTATCTCTAAAACTTGTGCTTGTTTGAATTCGGAATCGGAATCAAAACCATTTCCATTAATTAGGTCACGACCTTGTCTAAACGTTACTGGCTTATTGGTAAACAGCCATTCTTTATCCTGATCATAATACAATTGCTCTGCAAATAAGGTATCTTTTTTATGCGAAGTTACAATCACATTACCTTGTAGATCTATCAGGCTTGTTTCTTTATAGGAAATAGCATAATCTGCTATCACCGTATTTTTTTGATTTAAATCATCGTACATGTATAAGATAACACCTTCTGGAAATTCATTATAACCAAAAGCTCTGTTTGTAAAGTCTAGCATCTTAGGGCTAATAAGATTTGCTGTAACTCTTCCCGAATCGGTATACTTTAAATCGATATCTTCGGCAATACCAATTGGTTGATCTTCTGAAATACCAATTTTCTGCACTTCGTTAAAGTTGCTTTTACATGCAAAAAGCATAGCCACAGTAAAAACTGTGGCTATGCTTTTTATATATATTTTTTTGTTCGGCATTATATTTTTGGTACAGTTACACTTCTACCAATCCAACATCCAATACTAATAGACTGTCCTCCTTTTCCTGCTGAGAAAATCTCCGATTTACTTGGTGCTTTTGCGTCATAATTAGCAGCTAAACTATTATTACCACCTTTTCTTGCTTCTGCAGCAGCTAACCAGAATACCGCTCTTTTGTTAAAGTTTGTATCTCCACAACTGTTCGCACTAGCAGCATACATGTAAGCAATTTGCACATGTGGACTTTTATCTGAAGGGTTAGCATTCAAAGATTTCATGAAGTATTCTCTTGCTTTACCATAGCTACCTTTTTGTTTAAAGTCTTTAGCTATTGTATTGTAAAGTTTTGATTTTCTAAAAGGATCTGTTTCTAACTGTAATGTTTGATCAAAATATTGTTGCTCTCCTGT
>JAGPUY010000255.1 GCA_018067265.1 Oceanihabitans sp.
CATTACATTTGTAATACAACACAAAAACAAATACTATTGAAAAATAAAAAACGCCATATCATAATGCTATCCTTTTTGATATGGCGTTTTCTTTATGTGGTTATTCCTTTTTTTAAAAAGCCAGAAAGAGCAGCAAAGCAGCAGATACTTACTTTCTATATCTGTTTTTCGGTTGCTGTTTCATTCGCACAACAATACACCAATTATTCTACAAAGGATGGTTTACCTAGTAATCATGTATATACTATTATACAAGATGCTAAAGGCTTTATGTGGTTTCTAACCGATAAAGGAATGACCAGGTTTAACGGAAACCAATTAATAACATTTACAACCAAAGATGGCTTGCCAAATAATGATGTTTGGGATGCGTTTCCAACGCCAGATGGTAAAGTTTGGTATATGTCTAAATCTGCAAGTCTAGGGTATGTAAAAGAGGATTCTATTCTGTCATTTCCCAATAGTAATAAAAACAAAATTATTAATCCAATATACTCCTCACAAGTAGGAGATTCCATTTATCCATCTGGTCCAAATAGAACCTTTACCTTAAAAGATAAGCAATGGGTTGGGGAAGTCAATAAATCTTTAAATGATTTGTTTTTAGATAAAGTGAAAGTAAGACACCGTAAGGTATCTAATATTAGATTTGAAGGTACTGGGAAAATAAATGTATTCGATAAAAAGAATACGATATTAACCAGTTTTTATCTCAAAAATATTCATACAAAAACGGGATCAAGAGGGCAAATAAATGATAGTTTGTTTTTTTGGACAACAAATAAAAATTATACGATAATTAACTTTAATACGTTAAAAATAAAAACGATTAATTTAAAAAAAAGTATAGGGATGCCTGAGGTTAAATATCTTAGAATCAATCAGGTTAACGGGGATTTGCAAATTTCAGGAAGTGGATTTGTAGCTAAACTAGATGAAAACTATGAAATAGTTAATCCGTTTTTCTTTCCTAAAAATAAGCAAGCCCATTTTGGTTTTATAGATAAACTAAATACCGTCTGGTTAGCTACTTTTAATAACGGCGTTTATAAACTGCCTTATGTAAAAAGAAATGTAAAATATGAATTGCTTAATGAGAAAATTCAAAGCTTTAATATCCTAAACAAGGAGTTAATTGCAGGTGTATATGAAAAAGGATTTTATAAATACAATCCAAAAGAAAAGACATTTCAAGAATTTATAAAAAGTGACGATTATATTTTTGGAGCAAGCCCAATAAAACAACTAAAAACCAATTTTTACTTGTTTAAAAACGCTATATTAAAAGAAGAAAATGAAACTATTTCTACGTTAGATCTTTCCGAAATTTATATGCAAGAATATGATATTAATGAAATAGGGCGAAAACTCTTATATTTTGAGGGCAAATTGTATGGTAATTTTTCGTTTGGAATTAATCAGTTGAATTTGAATTCTTTAAAAGTGGAAAAAGAATTTCGTCAAAAAGGAGCGAATGATATCGTTTGTTTTAAAGATCGTTTATTAATTGCAACTACCAATGGTTTAAAGGAAATTAAAAACGATTCGTTACAACCTATAGTATTTGAGAATAGAACATTTAATAAATCTATTTTAAGTGTTAAAAAAATTAATGACACCAGTATCATCATTAATACGGATGGTTTTGGTGCATATATTTCAGATTTAAAAGAGATAAAGCCCTTAGTTTCTACAGCGTTTTTAATTGTTGAAGAAGCTTTTATTCAAGATGAAGATTTGTGGTTAGCAACAAATACTGGCGTTTTAAAATTCACAAAAACAAATAGCGATTATCAATTAGATAAACAATTTACAATAGAAGATGGTTTGCCAACAGATCATATAAATACGGTGTTTGTAGATGATGAAAATCTAATAGTGGGGACTAATAACGGAATAGCAATTTTACCAAAAAACAAAGAGAGTATACCGCAGTTATTAGATGTCTACATTGGTGAGGCCAAATATAATAATAAGCTTATAACAGCAGATAGTTCTACTTTTAAATACACAGAAAACAACAACGTAAATATAACGGTAGCGAATATAGATTTCTCAGAAAATAACACAGATTTCTTATATGATTTTAAGTTGGAGCCTTCTCAAAAAAATTGGACAACCACCAATACGAATATTTTCAACTTTAACAATTTACAGCCAGACAGTTATGTTTTTCATTTTAAGTCTGGCACTATAAATAAGCAATTACAATTTACCATAAAACCATTGTGGTGGCAAGCATTTTGGTTTAAAGTATTCGTTGTATTGTTGGGTGTTTTTCTAGTAGCATTAATCTCTAGATTTTTTGTGAGACGTTCTCAATTTAAAAAGAATCAAAAAGTTTTTGAAGACAAACGCTTAAGTGAATTACAGTTAAAAGCACTTCGTTCTCAAATGAATCCGCATTTTGTTTTCAACTCGCTTTCTGCAATTCAATATTATATTGGTGAAAATGATTTTGAAGCTTCAGAAACGTATTTAGTGAAATTCTCAAAGCTTATTCGTCAGTTTTTTGAGCTTTCCAAAGAAAACGAAATCTCTTTGGCCATTGAAATAAGCTTGCTTAATAATTATTTAGAAATAGAAAAACTTCGTTTTAAAGAAAAACTAAATTTCACCATAAATGTAGATCCTAGTTTAGATAAGGAAAACACCAAAATACCAACTATGCTATTGCAACCAATAGTAGAAAATGCTGTAAATCATGGCGTTTTTAATAAAATGGATAATGGGTTAGTAGCATTGCGTTTTATATATATAGATACCCAAACTTTTAAAGTCGAAATTGTAGATGATGGCGTAGGTTTTGTGAATACCAAGAAGCGACAAAATAAAAGCGTTAAATCCTCCAACGTATTAAAAGATAGATTGCATTTTTTAAATTATTCTGAAAAATGGGAAATCAGTTATAAGGAAGAAGAAGTACATCCAGATAAAAAAGATAAAGGGAATAAATCGGTTTTTTTAATTAAGAAAAGTAAATAATGAGCAATATAACAGCCATATTGGTAGATGATGAGGTTTCAAACCTAAAAGGATTACAGCGTAAAATTGAAAAACTGTTTCCTAATATTCATATCGCTGGCGCTTTTCAAAAGCCAGAAGATGCCATAGAAGCTATTCAGCAACAAGAACCAAATATTTTGTTTTTAGATATTGAAATGCCTAGAATTAGTGGATTTGAGTTACTTGCTAAATTAAAACAAGTCCATTTTCAAGTTATTTTTGTAACTGCTTATAATGAGTATGCCTTAGAAGCTTTTAAAAAGAATGCCATAGATTATGTTTTAAAACCTATTGATAATACCGATTTAGTGGAAGCTGTGAATAAAGCACTGGATATTGTTCAATTAAAAAAGGAAAGTGAAAACAATTCGAAATTGGTAACTTTATTAGAAGAAAATATATCTAAAAACAATAAGATAATAGTGCCAACCCAAAAAGGAGTTTCTTTTATACCACAAGATGAGGTGTTGCATTTAGAAGGTTATGAAGGCTATACCAAAATTCATTTAATAAATAATACGACCATAATAAGTTCTTACAATTTAGGTAAGTTTGAAAAATTACTAAACTCCAAATTTTTTAAATGTCATAAATCACATATTATTAATCTAGATAAAGTCCGTCATTTTGAAAATGAAGGATATGTGGTTCTCGATAACGAGTATCGGGTACCAATATCTAAAACCAATAAAAAGGCATTTTTAAGTTTGTTTCAATAAATTTCAGAAAATAGGGTAACAAAAGTTTAAACAGGTTTATATAATACTATAAACTATAAATTTTGAACGTTTAAAACTTTTAATTATGAAAAATAGAAACACCAAATCCAAATTATTACTGAGTCTAATCCTTGTAATAGGAATCTTATTTACATCCTGTGATCCAAAGGATGTTAATGAGTCTTATGAACCAGGAGAAAATAATGAAATAGGTTTAGACTTAGGGCAAAGCGTACAACATGATTTTATGGGTAGAATTGTGGATGAATCCAATGCTCCAATAGAAAACGTAATGGTCTCTATCGGATCAAAAATGGAATCTACAGATGCTAATGGTCTGTTTATTATTAGTAATGCAAATGTAAAAAAAAGACAAGCATTTATTATAGCAGAAAAACCTGGTTATCTAAAAGGAATGCAAAGTCTAGTACCTACTCAAGGTACAAATACGGTGCGCTTAATGTTAATTCCTCAAAACGTAATAGCAACGATTTCCTCTGGAGGAGATAGTGAAGTGAACTTACCAAACGGAACTACCGTTAAGTTTGACGGCGCGTTTAAAGAGGTAAACGGAAATGACTATTCCGGAAATATAGATGTTATCATGTATCATTTAGATCCTTCCAATCCGGATATTGATGCTATAATGCCTGGTAATTTACAA
>JAGPUY010000256.1 GCA_018067265.1 Oceanihabitans sp.
AATTAAAAGATGACTTTACCTAAATTACTACACAATTTTCATATTCCGGTTATGGGATTAGCATATACTATTGACAGTCCTATTCGTGTGGCTCCATATGGTGTTTCGTCTGTAATATCTATAATAGACGATGAGCTTATAGAAAAAATGAATGCCTTTTATAGTAAAAAATTCAGTTTACCCTATCGCGAGATTTCAAAAAAAACGGAAGATTATCGTGCTGAACGTATTACGTCTTATTTAAACCTAGTTGATAATATTGTTAAAGATAAATTTTCAAAATTTAAAGTGGAGTTAACAGAAAGCAAATTGGCTTTAGAAAATTTCATAGCCACCTTACCAAGTAAATCAACGATTAAGGAGGAACTTTCCAATGTAATTGATGAAGGTTCTGCATTTAAAGATAACCTAAAAAATTATTTAGAAACCCATTTAAAAGCTGGTGAGATTGATGTGAATATCATGACTAAAGTGGATAAAGATAACTTTGTTAAAGGAAAACAATTGCCTACTCCATTTAACGATGCACATGCTTCAGTTCGTGGTTTTGCCAAAAGTAATTTAAGTTCTTCAGTGGTACTTTCAGCAGGAATGAACCCTAGATTATATAGTTACTTTGAGAATTTTAAAGACTTCTTTCCAGACAGTAACGGACTGCTAAAAAAGAAAATTATTCTTAAGGTTAGTGATTATCGTTCAGCAACCATTCAAGGAAAATTTTTAGCTAAAAAAGGACTATGGGTCTCCGAATATCGTGTAGAATCTGGTTTAAATTGTGGAGGACATGCCTTTGCTACAGATGGCTTTTTACTAGGTCCAATTCTAGAAGAATTTAAAAATAAAAAAGCGAAATTAATTCAAGATACATATGCTGTTTTTGTAAAGGCCCTACATCTAAAAGAGTTGGTTGTTCCAGAACAACCTTTAGAATTAAAAATAACCGTTCAAGGAGGTGTTGGAACAGCAGATGAGCATCAATTTTTACTTGAAAATTATCAGGTAGACTCTGTTGGTTGGGGAACACCTTTTTTATTAGTTCCAGAAGCTACGTCGGTAGATAAACACACAAGAGATTTATTAGCAAAGGCTCAAGAGAAGGACTTGTATTTAAGTGGAATTTCGCCTCTAGGAATTCCTTTTAACACGATAAAAGGAACATCTAATGAGTTTTTTAAACAAAATCGAATTGATAAGGACAAAGCAGGAAGCTCTTGTCCGAAGAAATTTTTAGCATTGAGCAAAGAGTTTGGTCCAGAAGGTGTTTGTACCGCTTCAAAAAAATATCAAGATGTGAAATTACAGGAATTGGAAGCAAGAAAAACGGAAGTAACTCAAAATGTATATGACAACGCCAAAACTAAAATCACCGAAAAAGCATGTCTTTGTGTAGGTTTGGCAAATGCCTCTTTTCTTGAAAATAACATTCAAATTAAAGGTCAGGAGCAAGGTGTTGTTATTTGTCCAGGACCAAACATGGCTTATTTTGATAAGGAGGTATCGCTGTCTAAAATGATGCAGCATATTTATGGAAACTTGTCTGTACTTTCAAATAAGAATAGACCAAACATGTTTGTGAAAGAATTAAAAATGTATGTGGATTATTTGAAAAATGAGATTGCTACAGTTTCAGAAGATATTACAACCAAAAAAATAAAGAAATGGACCGCTTTTAAAAGCAATTTATTTGATGGCATTGCTTATTATCAAAATATGTTTGCAACATATCCATATACCGAAAACACAAACATTCAAAAACAACTTCAGTTTTATAAAGAGGAACTAATAACAGTTACAATTCCTGAAGTTGCATAGTGTGATAAAACAAAAAATAGTATTTTAAGATCATGTAGAACGCTTGTCAATCACCAAAATAGGCTTTCTACTCATTGCAGGAAACTGTAATTTTATAATTTCCTTTTTATCATGAAAGGCAATCCTTGGTGCAACACGAAGTTTGGCTCTAAAGTGATCTTTTATATGTTGTAATAATTTTTCGGAAGGATTTGTTGCAGCAATTTTAATTAAAATTTCATCAGTACCAATATCATTATGCGAAAGTTCAATAACATAGGCTTCTACGTCATTAAAATCGTTTAAAATATTATCCATTGCTGGCGGGTACAAAGTGGTTCCTTTATATTTTATCATTTGTTTTCTTCGACCAACAACTGGTCCTAAACGCATGGTGTTTCTGCCACAAGCACAAGCTTCTTGGTTTGCTTTTACCATGTCACCTGTTTTAAAACGTAACAAAGGCATGCCTTCTATACCAAGTGTTGTAATGGTTAATTCTCCAACTTCTCCTTCTGCTACTATATTATCATTATCGTCTAAAATTTCAACAATGATTAATTCCGGATGCTGATGTCCACCTTGTTGGTGTTCACACTCGGTAAAAGCGGTATTCATTTCGGTAGAAGCGTAGGTAGAAAACAATTCAATATCCCACTTTTCTGTGATTTTTTGCGATAAGGTATTTAAACTAAAATCTTGATTTCGTAACGGTTCGCCAATACAGATAGCACCTTTTACTCCAGATGCATTTACATCAATGTCATGCTGTTCTGCATATTCTATTAGTTTTAATAAAAAAGAAGGAACTGCAATTAAGTAAGTCGGATGAAATTTTAAAATAGAATCCCATTGTAATTCCGGAATTCCAGCGCCTACACGAATGATTCCAGCACCAAGTTTACGAACACCAAGAAAGTACGCCAACCCAGCCATAAAACGTCTGTCTATGGTGGTCATCAGTTGCACAACATCTTCCTTACCAACTCCTGCGCAAGCAAAAGAAATCGCTTCGTTGTATGCTAAACGCTCTAAGTCATTATCGGTTAAAGCAAAAGTTACAGGATCTCCTAAAGTCCCAGAAGTAGTGACATAATCAATGATTTTATTTTTTGGTACACATAAAAAATCATCATTATGTTGTTGTAGTTGATCTTTTGTTGTCACCGGAATTTTAGATAAATCTTCAATAGATTGTATCGCATCTAGAGCAATATTGTTTTCTGAAAACACACGTTTGTAGTACGTGGAGTTTTCATTTAAATACGCTAATAATTCGGCTAACTTTTCTTCTTGAAAAGCTTTTATTTCTTGAGTAGATGCTTGTTCTATTTTAGGAATCATAAATCTAATTTCCTTTTAATTTTCTTAATATATTTTTCTAATTCCTCTTGATCTGGAACCGTTGTAATCTCCTTGGTTTTTGCCGTTTCAAAAGCGTGTAATGCTGCTGTATAAAAACCTTTTTCGTAATAGTATTTTCCAACAAGATAATATACTTCCCAATATTCTGGGTTTAGTTGTATGGTTTCGTTAAGTTTTTCGGAAGGAATATGTGCATCGACATGAATAGCATGTTGTAATGTTTTACTAGAAATACGATATGCTTCATAATTTCTATATGCTTGGGTAAACTGAAAAGCATCTGCTTCTATTGTTAATTCGGGTTTCGAAAGATTTAATTTGGATGCAGAATTGGTACTAAAAACTGCATCTAGATCATAAGCCACAAATGCGCCTAATTGATAGGGATTGGATGAAACCCAAACCTGACGTTCTTCGGGTTTAAATACAATACCATGATGCGCTAATAGCTGATTTAAGGCTTTTTCATTACCATAACCAATGGCTTTATCGTGCAAACCTTCTTTGTTTCTTAAAATGTCTACCGCATCTTGAACGCTTAGTTTTTCCGTTGCACCTAAAAGCTCTTCTAAACGCTCGTAACGATATTGCGAATGGCTTTCTGCAATTGCTTTTAAGTTATTCTTGTCTTCCGCGTACGCGTCACTTTGAAAATGATTGGTACAAATAAGTTGGTTGGTATTTGCTACTTCATAAACCCCAAAATTCTTAGGAGATACTTCTATTGTGACTGCTTTTTTGTCTTTTGCACTTCCAACAAAAATAGATTCGGAAACAAAAACTTGACGCTTTTTAGCAATGGCAATGGCTTCTTCAATATTGGTTGCGTACTGTAAAATTTCACGATTTAAAATAGAAATCGGTGTTTTTGCAATCCACGGAATTTTAGATTTCCCAGCATTTATGGTAACTGTAAGTCCGTGTTCATTCATTCCCGAAACCACACCAATCATTCCTGGCCAAGTAACCGACATAAATTTATAGCCTTCGGTAGGATTTACAAACGCTATGATTTTGTTTTTTGCGAAATCATCGCCAGCGTAGAAATCGAGATTTCTTCCAATTAATAATTGTCCGTCTTCCGTTTTATTTCCCCAAGCTGCAAAAGAGGAGCAACCAACCAGCATTAAATCTTGCATGGCATGACCGATATCGTGTGCGCCATGCAGATACAGGACTCTTAAATAATTTTCGGCAATATGGTTGTACTCATTGGATGCGTATTTGGAGAGTCCTAAAATTTCTGCTTTATATGCTTCCGGAATATGTAAATACATTTTACGATTGTAGAAGGCTAAAACCTTACGCAATAGATATTGTTTGAATTTGGAAGGAACCAATTCATCTACTTTACTTAAAAAAGCGTGCTCTTGAGTTTTGAACAAATCTTCGGTTAGCAAACCTGTATTTAAACCAATTTGATAGGCATTTCCTTCCACAAAAAGTTCATAAGAACCATACTTGTTTTTTGCGAAACTGTTGTTTCCAGAAGTGAATGTAGAATCGTTAATCGTTATTTTTTCAGAAATTGTAGCATCATAAACACTAACATCTGGAACATCATGAATGGACTTGGAGATACCACAAGAAGTGAGTATTGCAAAAAGTACGACAACTAAAAACGAAGGATAACTATTAAACTTTTTAATCTTCATGGCTGTTAGATTCTAAAATCTTATCTAATAAATAATCTTTACCAAGAATTTCGGAACAGGTAATAATAGCACTTATGGTTACTCCTAAAATACCATGCATATTTAAACTTTGTCCAGTAAAAAACAGGTTTTTTATTTTGGTTTTAGGCGATAAATGCGAGTGCAAAGGTTTGTTTACATCTTTTACATAGGCATACATAGAACCACGATTACTGCCAATATAATCTCTATACGATAATGGTGTTGAGGTGTAATAAGTTTCCACACAATCTCTAAGATTTGGGAATTTTTTCACCAACTCATCAATTAATGTTTCTGCTTTTTGGGTTTTAAACTGCTCGTAGGTTTGTCCTCTTTCGTTTTTATTAGCAACCGTATTATGCGTGTCTTCCCAAGGTTTTACTTCATCATAATTCATGTAGGTCATCACCGCAATACTATCGCCAAATCCGTTAGAATTTTTCTTAATTCCCATCGACATCATATAACCTTCTGGCCAACTTTCTTGCGTGTAGTTATGCGAATCCCAAACTTTACTAGCATCTTTAAAATGATAGAAATTCTTGTTTTGGTATTTAAAGGTATCTGGTTTTAAAACCAGGTATAAAGTAAAAGCAGCAATGGTACTTTCAATTTTTTCAATTCTGTTGGTGTACGATTTTCTAAACTTATCTTCACCTACCATTTTTACGGTAAGCTTTGGCTCAATATTAGAGATAAATAAATCGCCTTTAATTTCAATTCCTTTGGTGGTCGTTGCCGAAGTAATTAAACCATCTTCAAAGCCAAATTTAGAAACTTCATGGTGTTTATACACTTCTCCGCCTTCCGCTTTTAAGCGTTTAATAAGCACTTTGGTAATCTGACTTCCTCCATTCACACAACGATACGAACTCTGTATGTACGAGTTTGTAGATAAAGCATGCACGAAAAAAGGTGTTTTATTTTGATCTCCAGCATATAAATAGTTAGAGCCAGCTAAAACCGCTTGAAGCTTTTTATTGGTGGTAAAGGAGTTAATATATTCTTTTGCTGGAAGCTGAAAAATCTCTGCATCATCATAATAAGGTTTTCCTTTTTCAAGAGAATATAAAGGGAATTTCTTA
>JAGPUY010000262.1 GCA_018067265.1 Oceanihabitans sp.
GGTTCCAAATGGCAAATAATCCTAATAACTTAGCTACTGCATACGGATAGATGATATAACTTGGATATCCGAAATTGGTAAACATTTGTGCTACATCGTCATGTTTAAAAAAATACATGTTCACCGAAAACAACATGATTAAGGTTAATAATCCTGTAGCTACATAAAAAATAATTTTATCTCTTTTCATTTTTAGTTTGATTTAGTTCGTGCAAATATATGACAAAATAATTATAGTTACCCAGGAAACTATTTCCATGTAATGTTATTTAACAAAACATTCACTTTTTATACAAGCTTTGGTTTTGTAAATTCGTAGCAAATAATTCTTATTCATGGATATCAATTTCAATAAAAACGAAGATCACAATAAACTTCTAGTTTCCGATTTAACCAAACGTTTTGCTAAAGTAAAACTTGGTGGCGGACAAAAACGAATAGACAAACAACATGCTAAAGGTAAAATGAGTGCTAGAGAGCGCGTAGATTACTTGCTAGATTCTAAAGCTAAATCTATTGAAATTGGAGCTTTTGCAGGAGAAGATATGTATGCAGAACATGGTGGCTGTCCTTCTGGAGGAGTTATCGTTAAAATAGGATATGTAAAAGGAAAGCAATGTATTGTTGTTGCAAATGATGCTACAGTAAAAGCTGGAGCTTGGTTTCCTATTACTGGAAAGAAGAATTTACGTGCCCAAGAAATTTCTATTGAAAACCGATTACCAATAATATACTTGGTGGATTCTGCAGGTGTTTATCTACCAATGCAAGACGAAATTTTCCCAGATAAAGAACATTTCGGACGCATTTTTAGAAATAATGCCATAATGAGTAGCATGGGAATTACGCAAATTTCGGCTATTATGGGAAGCTGTGTTGCTGGTGGTGCTTATTTACCAATTATGAGTGATGAAGCTTTAATTGTGGATAAAACAGGAAGTATTTTTCTTGCAGGAAGCTATTTAGTAAAAGCCGCAATTGGCGAAAGTATCGATAATGAAACGCTTGGTGGCGCAACTACACATTGTGAAATCTCTGGTGTTACCGATTATAAATCGAAGGATGATAAAGATGCTTTAGATACGATTAAACGTATCATGGATAAAATTGGCGATTATGATAAAGCTGGTTTTAACAGAGTAAAAGCAATAAAGCCTATTGAAAACCAAGAAGATATTTACGGTATTTTACCAAAAAGTCGTGCCGATCAATATGATATGTATGAAATTATTAAACGTTTGGTAGATAATAGTGAGTTTGATGAATACAAGGCTGGCTACGGAAAAACAATTATTACAGCATATGCAAGAATTGATGGTTGGGCTGTTGGTATTGTTGCCAACCAGCGTAAACTAGTTAAAAATGCCAAAGGCGAAATGCAATTTGGTGGTGTAATCTATAATGATAGTGCCGATAAGTCTACGCGATTTATTGCGAATTGCAACCAGAAGAAAATTCCCTTAGTCTTTTTACAAGACGTTACTGGTTTTATGGTTGGAAGTAAATCGGAACACGGAGGAATCATTAAAGATGGTGCCAAAATGGTTAATGCTGTTAGTAATAGCGTGGTGCCAAAATTCACCATTATTCTTGGAAACTCGTATGGAGCAGGAAATTATGCCATGTGCGGAAAAGCATACGACCCAAGACTTATTGTCGCTTGGCCAAGTGCAGAACTTGCAGTGATGAGTGGAAACTCTGCCGCTAAAGTGTTACTACAAATTGAAAAAGCTTCCTTAGAGAAGAAAGGTGAAAAAATTACTCCGGAAAAAGAAGCGGAACTTTTTAATAAAATAAAAGACCGATACGATAATCAAGTATCTCCGTATTATGCAGCTGCTAGAATATGGACCGATGCCGTGATAAACCCTTTAGATACGAGAACATGGATTAGTATGGGAATTGAAGCTGCAGACCACGCGCCTATTGAGAAGAAATTTAATTTGGGTGTTTTGCAGGTGTAAAAACATTCCTTTAAAATGAAAAAAGGCATTTGAGATATTCAAATGCCTTTTTTATTACTACAAACTTTGATAAGAATTAACCAACCTTATAAACTCTGCTCTATAACCAAGCTTATCTGCTCCTCTTCCAGATTCTGCTAAAGTAATTACATCTTGCAATCTTGAATTATTATGATACTGTGAATGTCTTATTTGCATACCAAATAGCGCAACAGAAGCAGCAAATTCCATGTCTTTCGAAGCATTCTCTACCACATCTTTTTGTACATGTACCATTTCTATGCTTTTCTTACCATCTGGTTTTTTATATCTAAATTTTACCGTTAATAACTCCTCTTGAAAATCATTAGACACTTCCTTTTTTGTATACTTTAAATCAGAAATATCTTTTAAATACACACTCTCTATTCCCACTGGAATTACTTCATATAAAGCAGTTACTGTATGGCCGCTTCCCAATTCACCTGCATCTTTTGTGTCATCTATAAAATCTTCATCCGCCAACAATCTATTTTCATAACCAATTAGTCTGTACGCTTGCACTTTATTCGGATTAAACTCTACTTGAATTTTTACATCTTTTGCAATAGTATACAATGTACCTCCAAACTCTTTTCCAAACACTTTTTGTGCTTCTTGCATGGTATCAATAAATGCATGATTCCCATTTCCTTTATCGGCTAATGTTTCCAATTTAGAATCTTTATAGTTTCCATAACCAAATCCTAAAACAGATAAGAAAACACCAGATTTACGTTTTTCTTCAATTAAGGTTTTCATGTCGGCATCTGTAGAAGCTCCTACATTAAAATCGCCATCAGTTGCTAAAATCACTCGGTTATTGCCTTTCTTTTTAAAGTTTTTTTGAGCTAAAGCATAGGCAAGTTCAATACCTTCTCCTCCAGCAGTAGATCCTCCAGATTGTAATTTATCTAATGCTTTTAGTATTCTATTTTTATCTTTTCCAGAGGTTGGTTCCAAAACAACACCAGCAGCTCCAGCATAAACTACTATGGCTACTTTATCTTGTTCGCGTAATTGATTTACCAATAACTTAAAAGCAGACTTTAAAAGTGGTAATTTGTTTTGCGAACTCATAGAACCAGAAACATCTATTAAAAACGTAAGATTACTTGCTGGTAACTCTTCATTATTATAGGTTTTACCTTGTAAACCAATCTTCACCAATTTGGTTTGATTGTTCCATGGTGTAACTGCTAATTCTGTTTGTATGGAAAAAGGATGTTCACCTGTTGGTTGCGAATAATTATAATCGAAATAATTTACCATCTCTTCAATTTTTACAGCATCTGAAGGAATAGTTTGCGTATTATTAATCATTCTCCTAATATTGCTATAGGAAGCTTTATCTACATCTATGGAAAAAGTGGATAATGGAGAAGCACTTATATTTTTGAATTTATTTTCATGAATTTTTGTGTAAGTCTCATTCGTTATTTTTTGAATATTTGGAAAAACATAGTTGCTCTTTTTTGTTTTCACTAAAATCAATCCGTTTTTAGCTTTATTGCCATATAAAGTAGTAGCTGCTTCACTTTTTACTACTTCCAATTTTTCTACTTTTCTGGCTTTTAGTTTTTCTAATTTATCATAAGAAGCAATTTTTCCATCAATAACAATCAAAGGTTTAATATCTTCAGAAATAGATGAATTTCCTCTAATTACTATTCTAGATGAAGGTCCAACACTACCTGAATTATTAGTGACATTTACACCTGCTACTTTACCAGACAGACTATTTACTGTATTATTATAAAGATTACTTTTAACCAGCTTTTGCTTGTTTTTTCTTTGTTTACGAGAGTTTGAAAGTGACTCCGATCTTACAGATTGAGAAGCATAACCTACTACATTCCTTTCTCTTCTAATCCCCATAGCAGTAACAACCACTTCATCGAGTCTGCTATCTGGTTTTAACACAACGTTAATGGTATTTGATTTTCCAACCGTTTTTTCTTCATTTGAAAAACCTAGATAACTAAATAGTAATACGTCTCCTATATTTGCCTTAATGGTGTAGTTTCCATCAAAATCGGTAGAAGTGCCAATGGTTGTTCCTCTTACTATTATTGCTGCTCCTGGCAATGGTAATCCATTTACTTCGCTTACTATTCCTGTAATCGTTTTTTCCTGCGCACATAATTGCATTGCAAATAACAATACAAAAACAAATTGTAATACTTTTTTCATTTGGTTAGTTTTAAAGTTCAGGTAAACTTATACCTAAGCTATATTTTATAAAACCACAAATGCGTGAAGTATCCTTTTGAGTGAGTGAACGTGTTATTTTATTTTTTTTACCGTTTCCTGACGAAGAATTTTGCCAGTATCACTTTCTATAAATTTTTCTACGGAATAGATTTTCTTCGGAATTTCAAATTTTTCTAATCCTTCAAAAACGGAAGTTTCTATAGTATTACTTTTGCTTTCTACTATTAAAATGATGCATTCGCCAAGCGTTTCATCTTCCTCTTTTGTTATAAAAAAGCGAGTACTAATTACAGACTCTAGCTTTGCTTCTATCTGTTCTGGAAACAATTTAACACCACCAGAATTCACAACATGATCATATCTACCAAGCCATTCAAAAGAAGTTTCAGAATGCAATTTCACCACATCATTGGTTACAATTTTGTCCTCAGAAAGTTTTGGTGCTTCAATGACTAAGCAGTTTCTTTTGTCTTTTGTGATGATAATATTTGGAAGGGTTTTAAAATGAGATGCTTCGACAAGCTCTGCATGACATTCGTTTTCAATATTAAAATTATTTATTTTTTTAACCGCAATATGTGTTATGGTTTCGGTCATACCATAGGTTTCAAATACATTGGTTTCAATTCCTTGAATAGCAGCTTTTAAGCTACTAGAAACCGAGGCACCGCCAACAATAATCGTTTTAATATTATTACAATACGACATCGTTTTTTGAAGCTGTAAAGGTATCATAGCACAAAAATCATAATGCTTTTCATAATCAAAAAGTGGCTGACTCGTCGGTTCTGCAAGATCCAGCTCTAAACCTAAAATCATCGCTCTTACTAACATCATTTTCCCTGCAATATAGTTGCTGGGCAAACAATGTAATGCTTTGTCTCCGGGTTCTAGTTTAAAAAAATCGCCTGTCGCAATAGCAGAATATACCATTGCTTGTTTTTGTAATTTTATAATTTTTGGTTTTCCAGTAGATCCAGAGGTTTGTACCAATACATACTCTTTATCGTCTAGCCAATCAATTAAAAAATCGCCAATATTTTTTTCATAAGGCAATCCTTCTTTTACATGACTATAAGCAACTTCTTTAAGATCTTCATATAAAAAAGAGCTATCATTTAATTTAAAACGATTGTGGATTTTATTATACGCTGGTATCATTATTCTATTATTTTATAATCTTCTTTTACTGGCTCTACTACTTTTCCTAAAAGTTTTTCGCTCCAATTTGTCCATTTATATTTTTTAGCTAGAATGAAAATAATAATAGGAAAAACAACAAATACAGGCATAAACACATCTATAAATCCTGCTGAAGTTGGCTCTGAAATATCTTTAAAAAGGGAGTCGGTTTGAAAAGCAGTCCAATCTGCTGTTACCAATAAAGCAGTAAATAAATTATTAGCAGCATGAAATCCTAATGCGAGTTCTAAACCATCATCCATAAGTGTCATGATTCCTAAAAAGAATCCTGTTCCTATATAATACACCATAATGACATAACCAAGTTGCTCTACTTCTGGATTTGCTAAATGCATTAATCCAAAGACAATAGAAGTCAAAAACAACGGAAACCATCTTGTTTTAGTAATAACACCCAATGCTTGCATTAAATAACCTCTAAAAAAATATTCTTCCATACTGGTTTGTAATGGCACTAAGAGTATAGCAATTACGGCAAGCGTTAAAAACGGAACTAATTTAAAATTCCACACATAACCTTCTGGTTCCATAAAATAATCTACAAATACAAAAGCAGAAGATACCGTTCCCCAAAGTATAAAAACAAACCAAAATCGGCTCCAATCTATTTTTTTTCTGGCAGTAGTTAATTCTGAAATAGACTGCTGATGGATTACTTTAGAATTGAAAAACACACCAACCAAGCCAATAGCAAAAGATAAAAGCATTAAAAACAAAAACAGGTTATTTCCTAAAACATCTGCCATTTCAGGAATATCTGTTGGGAAATCGCCATTTTGTATTCCTTCTAAACCTATAGTATATAAAATTCCAGCGATTAACGGAATAGATCCAATTAATTGCCATACTATAAAAATGATGATGAAACCTAATAAATATCTCCACCACTCATGTAATGATTTAAACGCTTGCTCTATATACATACTTATAATTTAAAATTCCAGTTATTATTATTTTGATATTGCAATGTACCATTTTTTACTTGTAACGGACTTTCAAAATTATTGGTAAAAAGACTTCCTGTACCAAGTCCTTGCGGCAATTTACTTTGCAATGTGTATGTAAATTGTGCTATTGCATTTAATCCTACATTACTTTCTAATGCACTAGTAATCCACCAACCAATATTTTGCTTTTCTGCCAAATCTATCCAATTATGACTGCCTGCAAATCCGCCAACCAAACTTGGTTTTAAAATAATGTATTGCGGATTTATAGTTAGTAGCAAATCTTCTTTCTTCGTTACATCAAACACACCAATTAATTCTTCGTCTAGTGCAATTGGTAATGGTGTTTCTTCACAAAGCCTTGCCATTTCCTGAATTTGACCTTGTTTAAGGGGTTGTTCTATAGAATGTAAATCAAAATGAGAAAGTATCTTTAATTTCTCCAAAGCTTCCGAAGGCTTAAACGCGCCATTGGCATCCACTCGTAATTCAATGTCTTCCGCCGAAAATTCTTTTCTAATCGATTTTAAAAGTTCTAATTCGGTTTTAAAATCTATGGCTCCGATTTTCATTTTAATACAACTAAAACCTGCCTCAATTTTGTCTTTTATTTGTTGTTTCATAAAAGCTTCGGATCCCATCCATATTAACCCATTAATAGGAATAGTATCGTTTCCTTGGGTGAATTCGGAAGGAAAAAGAAGAAAAGGATTTGCACTTTGCAAAGAAATAAAAGCTTGTTCTACGCCAAATTGTATACTAGGAAACACTATTAATTCGGCTAATAGAAGGTCTAAACCTAAATGAATATTAGCACAAACCCATTGTAGTTTTTCTTCATAATTAGGTACGTCATCGGCACTTAAACCTCGAAAAATTCCACATTCGCCTATTCCCTTCTTTCCTTCATGTTCTACAATTAGAAACCAAGTTTCCTTTGTTTTTAAAACACCTCGAGAAGTTCCGCTGGCTTGTTTAAAGTTTAAAATATATTGTTGGTAGGTTGCTATCATAGTTCGCTTCAAAAATAGACAATATTTTTTGTATTTTGCAAAGTAAAAAAATAGATCTAATTGTACTTCGACTGCGCTCCGTATAACAATATAGACTTAACAACAAAAAAATGACAGAATTTCCAGATATCATACTTTATGCCATTCCGTTTTTTATAATTTCTATGTTACTGGAACTTTATGTAACCGCTAAAGAGAACATAAAATCCTACGAGAAAAAAGATGCTTTTTCTTCCATAGTAATGGGTTTAGGAAATGTGTTTTTGGGCTATTTTAGTAAAGCTTTGGTTTTTTTAAGCTTTTTTTATGTGTATGAAAATTTCAGATTATTCACTATTCCTGTTGTTTGGTGGAGTTTTATTCTGATTTTCTTTGCCGACGATTTTGCATATTACTGGTTTCATAGAATTAGTCATGAGTGTCGCTTATTTTGGGCTTCGCATGTGGTACATCATTCGTCACAACATTATAATTTAAGTACTGCGTTACGACAAACATGGTCTGGAGGATTTTACACTTTTATCTTTTGGTTATGGTTACCTCTCTTAGGATTTCATCCAGGAATGATTATCCTACAAATGTCCATTAGTTTACTATACCAATTCTGGATCCATACCGAAGCAATTAACAAAATGCCAACGTGGTTTGAAGCCGTTATGAATACGCCTTCGCATCATAGAGTACATCATGGAAGTAATCCTATTTACCTAGATCGAAATCACGCTGGAATTTTAATTATTTGGGATAAACTATTCGGGACTTTTCAACCAGAACTTAAAGAAGAAAAAGTCGTCTATGGTTTGGTTAGCAACATAAATACCTACAATCCTGTGAAAATTGCTTTTATAGAATGGATTAATATGTTTAAAGATGCCTTTTCTGGAAAGAAATCTTTAAAAAGCAGGTTTTTATATTTAGTAAAACCGCCAGGCTGGAAACATGATGGAACTGGTAAATTGAGTGGTGATTTGAGAGCAGAATGGGAAAAATCAGTTGGCAGTAAACAGTAAGCAGTGGTCAGTAAGTAAAAAATTGATTTATACTGTTCCATAAAATTTAATTTAAAAGATACTCGCTTTTGCGAACATTAGTATGACATTTAACAACAAAGTAGTTTGGATTACTGGAGCTTCCAGCGGCATTGGTAAAAGCCTAGCCATTGCGCTTTCAAAAGAAAATTGCAAACTGATCCTTTCTTCTAGAAGAAAAGAAGCATTAGAAAAGGTAAAAGCCTTGTGTAACCGTCCTGAAAATATTTCGGTGCTACCTTTAGATTTAGCAGAAACAGATTCCTTAGCTTCTATAACAAACCATGCTATTTCTATATTCGGAAAAATAGATGTGCTTATCAATAATGGCGGTATTAGCCAACGTTCTGCAATCATTGAAACGACTATTGCAGTAGATAGAAAGTTAATGGAAGTGGATTACTTAGGAACTGTTGCTTTAAGTAAAGCGCTTCTACCTCATTTTGTTGCGAATCAATCCGGACATTATGTGGTAGTTTCTAGTCTTATGGGGAAATTTAGTTCTCCTTTACGTTCAGCATATTGCGGTGCGAAACATGCCTTACATGGTTTTTTTGATGCCATGCGTTTAGAACACGGAAAAGACCAGGTAAAAGTAACGATGATTTGCCCTGGGTTTGTAAATACCGATGTTGCTAGAAATGCGTTAACCGCTGATGGAAGCAAACAAGGAGATCAAGATGAAATGACCGAAAAAGGATTGCATGTAGATCTATTTACAAAAAAAATGCTTCAAGCAATCCGTAAAGAAAAGTTTGAAGCATATATTGGTCAAAAGGAAAGATTCGCTGTTTATTTAAAACGAATCTCTCCTAGATTGTTACATAAATTGGTTTTGCGATCTAAAGTGAGGTAAATTGTTAAAAAAACACCCCTAAAGTCCCCTCAAGGGGACAAGCGTAAGATTAAACTTTGGAGTTGTCCCCTTGAGGGGGCTTTAGGGGTGTCCAAAATATTATTTAAGTCGTCTTTAAAATTTCCCCAAAGAGCATCTTAATCGATTTTAATAATCTCTACTTCTCCAATCGATATTCCGTTTTCTAATGTTGCACTACCTTTATACGTGATAGTAGGCTCTCCATAAGAAACTATTTTTAGTTTATCGGAAACATTACATTGGTAACTACCATCGCCATAAGCAGTAATTTTTGCTGTTTTATTATTCACTTGCAAAAGATCGACTACAGACTCTCCATAACCAATGATTTTCTGGTTTTCGATGCTTCCGTTTTCAATTTTTAAATAGCTTTCGCCATAAATTGAAACTTTTAATTCTTTTAAAGTTACGTCTTGCATAGTTACTTGCGATTCGCCATAAATACTAAATGTTATTTTATCGGAAATAATAGCGTCTTCAAAATTAAAACGCTCTTCCCCTCTTAAAGAAAAGGATTTTACTTTTTTATAATACACTATTGCTTTTGCGACGGTTCCGTTATAGGCAGCAACAGTTCTATTTTTCGTGCTTTTTTTTTCATCTTTTTTTGTGATGGTTTTAGCATCATCTAAATAGATCTGAAGTGTTTTTCCGCTAACTTCTACATTCATTTCGTCTAAGTCTTCGGTTAACATTTCAATTACCACTTTCTCTTCGTCTCCCGTTTTAAAGACTACTTCTATATGCGGACTGACAATAACTTTATCGAATGTTTTAACTTTAAAAGTTTTAGATTGTGCTTGTATTGCAAATGCTTGCAAGAAAAATGTTGCGATAAGAACTATGCTAAGATTTGCTCTGAAATTTAAAAAAGTTTGCATTGGTTTTGTTTTAAATGAATAAATATAAACTAAAGACCTCCTTTTTTTGAAACTGTTACAGTTTTACAAAAATTACTTGTACTCTACTATTAAGTAAACAGAAGTGCTATCGCCAACATTTAAAACTTCGTGCTGTGTTACGGTATCTTTACTCCAGCTAGTTCCTGCTTTTACGTTAATGGTTTTAGTACCATTTGCATCTGTTATTTTAAACGTTCCTCCTTTTAAAGTATAGCCAAAATGTGGTTGATGTTCATGTTTTTCATGACCAACTCCTGGAGCAAACGTACATTTTAAAACACGTACTTCTTTGTCTTCATGTACAATTTCACAAACGCTTTCTCCTTCCCAGCCTGCTTGTAAAGGGTCTGGAAGGGTTGTTTTTTCTTTACAGGAAAAAAGAGAAATACAAAAAAGGAATACGAAGAGGTTTTTCATTTGTTTATTTTTTTTTATTACTTCATAAATCGTTACACTTCGACAAGCTAAGTGTGACATATCACTATAATTTGTCTGTGTTTTACTGTATTAATATTCATTGCTCATCATGAGACAATTCTATACCTTTTTGGTTCGTCTGACAAATGGGTTTTATTTTGTCTTCGAAGACTAATTACTCTTCCTAATTCCTAACAC
>JAGPUY010000263.1 GCA_018067265.1 Oceanihabitans sp.
ACCATGTTTGACAAAACATATACGTTTAGAAAAAACACCATTAATTTAAAAGCTTTGCAAGCGGTTCCTTTAATGGAAGCAAAAGGTGTTTTGGTGAAATAACAAATTCCTGCGAAGGCAGGAATTTGTTAATCCAGCTTATCCGTCAGTTTTTGAAACACTTTTTTAGCGTCTTTACCTTCATATAAAATCTCGTAAACCGCATTTATAATTGGTAGTTGTGTTTTCTTTTTATTTTTTTCGTTTAGTACATGTGCCGATTTTGTAGCGTAATAGCCTTCTGCAATCATGCTCATTTCCATTTGCGCAGATTTTACGGTGTAGCCTTTACCAATCATGTTTCCAAACATTCTATTTCTTGAAAAAACAGAATAACCGGTAACTAATAAATCGCCTAAATACGCCGAGTTATTAATGTTGCGTTTCATTTTGTGCATTTTCTTGATAAAGCGTTTCATTTCACGAATGGCATTACTCATTAATACACTTTGAAAATTATCACCATAACCTAAACCATGGGCAATTCCGGCTGCAATGGCGTAAATATTTTTAAGCATTGCAGCGTATTCTGTACCAATGACATCATCGCTAATTTTGGTTTTAATATAATCGCTAGACAATGCGTCTGCTATGCATTGCGCTTTTACAGCGTCTATACAAGAAATGGTTAAATAGGATAAACGTTCTAATGCAACCTCTTCGGCATGGCAAGGACCAGAAATTACAGCAATATTATCTAATGGAATTTTATATACATCATGTAAATGCTCGCCAACTAGTTTTCCGGTTTCTGGGATGATACCTTTTACTGCAGAGACCACAATTTTATCTTGAATATTATAGGTTAGCTTTTCTAATTCCGAATGCATAAAAGCAGAAGGTATAACAAAAATGAGCACGTCTGCATAGGCAGCCATTTCATTGATGTCATTCGAGAGTTTTAACTGCTCGGTATGAAACTCTACAGAACTTAAATAACTTGGGTTGTGCTGCTCTTTTAATAGATGTTCTTTAATATAAATGCTTCGCATATACCAACCAATTTCTTGTTGGTTTTCGCATAGCATTTTTACAATTGCAGTAGCCCAACTTCCGCTACCAAAAACAGCATATTTTAAAGGTTTACTCATTAAAGATATTTTCTTTTTAATTTCCGTGACAACGAAAACGTAATTATTAGGATTTCAAAAATAAGCAAAATATCAGTCATATTATTTTATTGATAATCAATACTTTGATTTTTTTGGCATGCGTTTTGAATAGCTAAAAGTATTAACTTTAAAACGAACGATTATGAAAACGACAAAACTACTTTCGGTATTTGCTATTATAGCATTATTATTTACCTCTTGTTATCATGAAGATGTTTATGTTGATGATTACAGTAACAACAATAATAATCCAACACCAACAATTTCTATAAACCAATTATTAAATTCTTATGAATTGTGGTATGTAGATATTAATCAAACCATAGGATATGGGGAAACACGTTTTTTACAAACAGCATTTACTATATCTTTTAGAAACGGATTGCTTTATGCGAACAATAATTTAGTTGGCATTGGAAGTCAAGGAAATGGTTTTGGTATTTCGGTTGGTTATTATGACGCGTATAATATGATTTTAGATGTAGATCATGATGTAGATGGTTTTGAAACCTTTGATGTGTATCAAATAGATTATAACACGATAGAATTGTACAACCCTAATAATGATACTTCGTATTTTTTACATGGTTACCAACGTGCATCTTTTGATTATGACTTTGTTTTTTATGATAACATTCATTATTTCATGCAAGAGTATGAAGCTTGGGAAAAAACATTCACAAGTAATTATGGTGCTTTAAATGAATTTGATAACGAAAACTACATGCAGTTTTTAGCCGGAGGAAATGGAGCAACGTTTAGAAGCTCCCAAGATGCTACAGGAACAAACCCTAATAATTTATATTGGGATTATTCTGGAATTTATGGCATTGGGGATGTAAGCGGAAATATATATCAAAAAACATTAACATTAGATTATGATTACTTTGACAATGAATTTTTCGAATTGAACGTTATTAATGACAGTACGATAGAATTATTTCACCATGCATCTGGAACCTTATACGAATTTAAAGGAAGAGGTTATATCCAGTATTTAAAAACGGGAACTACAACCGATAAAACAAAAGCTAGTACCGAAAAGAAACGTGTACAACGTGCTGCAAAAAAGGATAATACTCGTGAGAATACACGGGATGAAAAATAAAAACATAAAAGTGAATTGGACTATCTGAAAAGGTGGTTTCACTAAAATTTTGGTTGGTTAATTGATGGAGAAACCGTTTAAAGAGAAATTTTTAAGCGGTTTCTTTTTTTGTAAAATTTTGGCACATTAGTTGCTAACATTAATAGTAGTTAGGAACTATTTTTTTAACTTTACAATTATTAACAAAAAATTAAACACAAAAAACATTATGGGATTATTTTCATTTATTAAAAATGCAGGAGCAAAAGTTTTCGGAATTGGAAAAACTACGGAAGAAGAAGCAGCAGAAAAATTAGCAGCAGCAACTGCAGAAGAGTTAAAAGAAGAAGCATTGGTTGCAAGAAGATTAGAAACAACGGTTAGAGACCTAGAACTTCATGTAGAAGGCTTAACTATATTTATTGATGATGATGCTGCAACCATTTCTGGAATGGCTTATGATCAAGCAACAAGAGAAAAAGTAATATTAGTAGTAGGAAACTCTAATGGTATTGCAACTGTAGATGATCAAATGACAGTAGAGCACGTAGAGCCAGAAGCGCAGTTTCATACCGTAGTAAGTGGAGATACTTTAGGTAAAATTGCAAAGAAGTATTATGAAAATGCAATGAAATATCCTGTGATTTTTGAAGCTAACAAACCAATGTTAGAGCATCCTGATAAAATTTATCCAGGTCAAGTATTACGTATCCCAGCTTTAGATTAAGTTTCGCTTAATGATAGAATTAAAAAGCCAACGCAATGCGTTGGCTTTTTTTATTTTTGAGTTATTCTATTTGCAAATTCTTTTAGTTTACTCCTGTTTGGATGGTTTTCTTTTTCCGCAATTTTTATATTCTCATTTAGATTCCAACCCAAACTTCGTATTCCTTTAGAAAGTAAAGCTTCCACTTTCTTTTCTGCTTCCTCATAGTGTTTCGGGTAATGCGCATAGCGATAAAACCATAACTCTAATGTGACATCATATTCTTTGTCGTTTATAACATTAAAAGACTCGTCTATATAAACTTCCGCTTCTTCTTTTCTTTGGTTAATTAATAAAAACTGCGCGTAGTTGGTTTTTACAGCAACATCTTCTGGGTTCAGATGTATTGCTTTTAAAAAATGGATCTCTGCTTTATCATATTCTTTCGTTATATTTTTTAAATAGTTCGCATAGTTGGCATGGTTTGCGCTATTTTCAGGGTCAAATTTTAGTGCTTTTGTATAGTATTCTGCTGCCTTATCATATTGTTTTTTACGATATAAATATTGGGCATAACCACCTAATGCAGATGCGTTTTCGGGATCAATGGCTAGTGTTTTTAAGTAATATATTTTAGCCTTTTCCATGTCGTTCATAATAAACTTAAGGAAATCTGCATATTCTGCATTAACAGCCACGTTTTCTGGATCTAATAGCAGGGATTTTGTGAAATATTCGTCGGCTTTTGTGTAATCGTTTTTTACGCGATCTAGATAGATAGCATAGTTTCCTAATAAACCAGCTTCGTTTTCATTATATTTTAAAGCCTGTATATATTTATTGTTTAAATCTTCATAGTCCTTTTTTACAAAATTTAAGAAGTAGGTATAGTTCCACCATAACCAACCGGTTGTTGGATATTTTGCAATAGCTTCTTCATATATTTTTTTACGTTTTTCCAGATTAAGCTCTTTGTCGGCAAGGTTCGAATATTCAAGAGCAGAAAGTTCTAAATCTATGGTTTTTGCATTCGATTTATTAATAATTTCCTCTTGTTGTTTCGTGGCTATTTTGGAACGATCTTCTGTAATGTCTTTCAGTACTTCTTTTATCGGTTTGATTTCATCAAAAACCCAAAGAAGTTCATGCATGAGTTCATCAAAACCATCGATTTGCACTACGTTGCCTTCATGTTTTTTAATTAGTTTCTGTACTCTTTGAGAGCGATTATTGGGGTTTGTAGTACACCAAAAAAAGTTACTAGGACGATTCATGGTTTCAAAATAACTCATTAAACTGCCGTCATTTCCGCCGTAACCAATGATAATTGGAATATGAGAACTAAAAATATTATCTAGTGGCTCTTTCCATTTTGGATCTAGACAATCTATTTCATTAGGATCACTTTTTGGATCTAATAATAAATCTCTATGAATTTTAATAATTAGCGGATGTATTTGTGAAGGACGCGCGTAACCGCTTAAAGATTCATGGCCGCAAACCAAAGGTGTTTTATTTGTGAATTGATACACCGACGATTCAATTAAACTATCAAAGTTTGTGGTAAGAACGCAATGGCCTCTGGTTCTACTTAAAATCTGACTTAAAACAATATGTCCAAAACTGGGTTTGGCAGTTTTCATTGCTTGTACTAGAAATTCGTATCCCGACGTTTTATCTGCTTGAAATCGTTTTCTGTATATAATTCCATACGAAGAAGGGCTTCCTTGTTTATTTTATTATCTGAAATCCATGCTTCTAATTCCGCTTTATCACTTCTTTCTTTAATTTCGAGAAACCATTTTTCTGCTAATTCGCCGCCAGTAGGAATACCGCTTTTACTGCTTGCTCCTGCGCCAATTATAAAACAGAATTTTCGCGATTCGGTATTTTTATGAATATCTTTTAATGTATGCTTAAAAGTGTGTGTGGATATCTTCTTCATTATTTAAAAGGCTTAAAATCAGTCTTTTAAATTTACTACTAATTTTTTTAAAATAAAATATATTGTTAGTTTATAAAAATGCATCGCATCCAAATACGCCCAAACATGTTCGCGTTTGTTCTATGTTTTTTTATGCCTTAGACTAAGTGCTATAAAAGTATATAAACTAAAAAGCCAACGGATTGCGTTGGGTTTTTTAATGCTTTTAGCTTAATTAAAATGTTCGTTTAACGTGTTTGGGTATGGTTACTTGCGTGTTTAGGTAACCTAATTTAGTAGATAAAAAGGAGCCAGAGAAAATTATTAAGGAATTTTCCAAATAGGCAAGAACCTCGCAATTAAATACACAGGTGTTGTATGCTGGCTATTTCCAATTTCTGATATACAAGTATAAATTCATAAAACGATAAATATTTATAGGTTTTCAATCACTCTTTGCAACTTATCTCTTACTTCAACAGCTATGTCTCCTAAGGATTTATTTTCTACTGAAACCATTGAAGAAAAAGGGTCTACAGCGGAAACTTCAATATTTCCAGGTTCCTTTTCTTGAATTATAACGTTGCATGGAAGCATTGTGCCAATTTTATCCTCAGCTAGTAATGCCTTGTATGCAAATGGAGCATTACAAGCTCCTAAAATCGTATAATTATAAAAATTTACATCGAGTTTTTTCTTCAATGTTGATTTTATATCAATTTCTGTTAGTACACCAAATCCTTCTTTTTCAAGCGCATTAATTGTTTTTTCAATTGCTTTATCAAACGTGGTGTTGCTTATTGTAGTTTTAAAGTAATAATCCATATTTTCAATAGTTATTAGGTATTCATTGTCGATTTCGTTTTCAAGATGGCATACAACATAAAGCGAATAGGATTCTGTTTTAATGAATTGTATTCGACGTTAAACGAAGGTAGTCGAAATTTTTTAGAAAATCAATTCGGAGAATTACCTATAGAAATCCATCGCATTGAAATAGGGCGAAACATGTTCGCGTTTGTTTTATGTTTTTTTATGCCTTGGACTAAGTGTTCTAATAGTATATGAATTAAAAAACCAACGGATTACGTTGGGTTTTTTAATGCTTTTAGCTTCAGGGAAATGTTCGTTTAACGTGTTTGTTTATGGTGAATAGGCTTGCCACTAACAATTAATGATACACGATGTTGTGTGTCGTTATTTATCCGTTTTCCTTTTCTAATACTGGTGAATTTAATCCTTTGAAAATCAACCAAAGTGGAAGAGTGAATTGAATTAAAGCTATTGGAAGAAGCATGTCCATACTTATACCATGCCCGAAAATTGAAAGTAATTCTTCGATGAACATAAGTATTACCGCAAATATTCCAAAAATTGAGAGGATTCTTGGAACTAGTTTAGATAGGTACAATGTGTAATACAAAATGAAAACAGGAAAGCAAGAAATCAATAAATAAAAGTAGTGCGTCCAACGATGTCTTTGATAAACCAGAGTCTCCAAAATTTTCAAGGAACTATCCTTTCCGTTTTTCACGTATTCGTTACTCAATTCCAGCATAGAGACTACGCTCATATTATCAATCATGATAGCGATAAAATTTAAAACACAAAACGCTAAATATAAGTATGCTAAATTGGAATTATGTCTTTTGAAAATTGGTAAAAGCATTGTTGCAATGACTATAGATACTATTCCATTGATAATTCCGAGTAAAGTAGAACTAATAATTTTGTTAGAATTTTCTGAGGTGGTAGTAATAAAGTTTTCTGAAAAAAGTATAGAACCCTGTAAAATCTGAAAAATGGTAATGCCCGAAATAAAAACGAATAAAAACAACACTCCTGTAGTTCTACCAATTTTTTGATTTGATTTCATTTTAGTGATTTTTGATTGATTTACAAAGGTAAAAATTGCACAATAGAAACAACTTCACAAATGTGAAGAAATTAAAGATTGAATTTAATTACTTAACTCATTTCGTATACGGCTCAAACTACCAGGATTGATTCCTAAATAAGAAGCAATATATTTTAGAGGTATATTTTGAATGATTGCGGGATGTTCTTTTTGCAGTTTTACATACCGTTGTTGAGCAGAAAGGGTAGTATGATCTATTGCACGTTGTTTGTTTTTTTCCAACTGTTGTTGTAAAACCTGTATTGTATACTTCATTTGAGTGATTCCTAGTTTTGCCGTAACATCTACATCGTCTCGTTTAATTCGAAGTAATTCACAATCGGTAATGCAATGAAGGTTTTCATTTGATGGAGTTTTATGCATGAAATGATTATATGAAGTAAAGAACCGAGGACCATCATTGATATCAGTTGTGATTTCTAGACCCTGCTCATTAGTATAAAAATTTCTCATATAACCTGAAACAATAAAGTTATGATATTCAGGGATTTTTCCGGAAGGTTCAATTATGGTGTCTTTTGTAATGGAAAAAGGTTTAAAATACTCTTGACATATTTCTTGGTCAATTTTAGGAATATCAATGAGTAAGCGTATATAGTCAAAAAGTATTTTAAAATTGTTGTTCATTTATCACGATTAGTATCAAAAAAATGATTGTTGTTACAGTTCATATATATATTAAATTGCACATAACATATTGCGAATAGGATTCCGTTTTAATCAATTGTATTCGAAGTTAAACGAAGGTAGTCGAAATTCTTTAGAAAGTCAGGTAGGAGAATTACCTATAGAAATGCATCGCATTGAAATAGGGCGAAACATGTTCTGGTGGCATAGGTTTTATCATTCCTGCGAAGGCAGGAATCTATATCTATATATAAATTTAATTGCCAATCTGGTTTATATAGAAGATGTGCTTTAGGAATACTCTTTTTAATATATGTACTAATACTTTCTCCACCTCTTGGAGATTGTTTTGTTTTTTGTAGGAAAGCAACTTGAAATAGAAGTACGTGTAATTATGAAAAATAAGAATTTAAGGGAATTCATATTCTATTACCTATAAAAATTCATTTCATCCAAATAGGCCCAAACATGTTCTGGTAACATTGGTTTGATGTTTTTCCCAGCTTTAATAGACTTGCGTATAAAGGTAGAAGAAAGCTGTATTATTGGTGCTTCTACCCGATGAATACCTTCGTGGTTATCAAACTGTGTTGCTACTTTTCCTTCCGAAATTCTAGGATAGACATAAATGGCATTGTTTTCTAGAATTTGCTCGTAGTTTTTCCATTTATGTAGACTCTTCAAGTTGTCTTCTCCCATAATCAAACTAAAGGCGTAATCAGGGTGTTTCTCTTGAAGATGCGTTAATGTGTTGATGGTGTAATTTGGTTGCGGTAAACCAAACTCAATATCGCTAGGTTTAAGCTTTGTATAGTCTTTGGTTGCTTGATACACCATTTCTAAACGTTGGTGGTTATCTAGCAAGGTGCTTTTCTTTTTAAAAGGATTGTGTGGTGTTACTACAAACCATATTTGATCTAAATCACTATTTTCTGCTAGATGATTAGCTATTATTAGATGCCCAATATGAATGGGATTAAAAGAACCAAAGTATAAACCAACTTTCATTTTATTGCTCTTTTTTAGAGTGTACAAAATTACCAACTAAAGTTTCTGCTTCTAGCAATGCTTTTTCTAGATTGTCATTTTCAATGATAACGTCAAAAAGAGGTGCAGTAGCCAGTTCTGCACTTGCTTTTGCAACACGCATATTAATTTTATCGTCGGTTTCTGTTTTTCTTTTCTTAAGCCTAATTTTTAACTCGTCAATACTTGGTGGTTTTACAAAAATAGCTAATGTCTCTTCTGGGAATTTTCGTTTAATACGTAAACCACCAGAAACATCAATATCGAAAATCACATTTTTACCTAAAGCCCAAAGACGTTCGACTTCGGTTTTTAAAGTGCCATAAAAATTATCTCTGTAGACTTCTTCCCATTCTAGAAAATCGTCGTCTTTAATATGTTGTTTAAATTCGCTTGCCGATAAAAAGTAGTAGTCTTCGGCATGTGCTTCGGTGCCTCTTTTTTCTCTTGAAGTTGCAGAAATAGAAAATGCTAGATTTAATGCTTCTTGTTTTAGTAAGTGTCTAACAATGGTTGTTTTTCCAGATCCCGAAGGAGCAGAGAATACTATTAGTCTACCTTTTTCTGTATTATTTTTAGTCAAATCCTCTTTTTTTAAGCGCTTCGACAAGCGCAGCGCGACATTTATTAGTTATTTGTCGTTCTTCTTTTTTGCCTCTAATGCTGTGTTAAAGGACGTTAAGAAGTTGTTCTTTAATTTTTTCTAGCTCATCTTTCATCTGTACGACCAATTTTTGCATTGGGGCATAATTACTTTTAGAACCAATAGTGTTGATTTCTCTACCAATTTCTTGTCCGATAAACCCTAATTTTTTCCCGTTAGAATCGTCTGAATTTAAAGCAGAAACAAAATACGCTAAGTGGTTTTGTAAACGCACTTTCTCTTCCGTTATATCAAATTTTTCTATGTAGTACACCAATTCTTGTTCAAAACGGTTTTCGTCTACTTTTTCTTTTAAATCTTCTACACCTTTACGTAAGCGTTCGCGAACACCTTCAATACGTTCTGGATCCATTGCAATAACTTGTTCTAATACGTTTGTAATGGTTGCAATTCTATCCTTAAAATCTGCTTCAAGAACTTTTCCTTCGTCTAATCTGTAGGTATCTATTCTGCTTAAAGCTACTTTTATTTCGGCTAAAATAGTACTCCACTCGTTTTCATCAATCTCCGCTTTTTCGGTATTTAAAGCATCTGGAAAACGAACTGCCATTTTTAATAACTCGGTTTCATCTCCATCCACAACTTCTCGTAACTGGTTGATGTATTGTTTTACAACAGGCTTATTAAGTTGCGTTGTCGTTTCCTCTCCTGTCATTTCCACATAAATAGAAAAATCTATTTTACCACGTTCTAATTGTTTACCAATAAGTTTACGTAAGCTCAATTCCTTTTCTCTATAAATGGAAGGCATTCTAGCATTTAAGTCTAGGTTTTTACTGTTGAGCGATTTAACTTCTATAGTAATTTTCTTTGTTGGTAATTGCAAAACAGATTTACCATAACCTGTCATAGAATGAATCATAAGATTTTATTTAAGTTTTACAAAGGTAACGAAAACAATAGGTTTAGAAAACACAATTTATAGTATGCGTGCATAATATATTTATGTAGATTTGTTGTTCAAAATTTAAACTATGTATAAAAAACAATTTGAAATACGTTGGAGTGATATAGATGCGAACAGACACCTAGCAAATTCTGCATATACTAATTTTATGAGTCACACTAGAATGGCTTTTTTAATGGAACATGGCTTTACTATGAAGGAGTTAGCGATACATAATATTGGTCCAGTGGTTTTTTATGAACACATGCATTATTTTAAAGAAGTATTTATGGGACAACCAATTACGGTAAGTCTGGAGGTTTCTGGTTTAAGTGAAGATGGAAAGTTTTTTAAATTTGATCATAATTTTTATAACCATAAAGGCGAAAATATTGCGTTTTGCGAAATGATGGGTGCTTGGATTGACTTAAAAGCGCGTAAAATGACAGATTTACCAGAAGTATTATTAAATCTGGCGAATGCTTTTCCAAAATCGGAAGATTATAAAGTCCTTACTAAAGAAGATACTAGAGCAAAAGGAAGAGCTCCAAAAAATCTAGTACTATAATTAGTAGTCTTTTAATTTAGGTGTTTTACTTACTAGGTATACGCCAGAAAAAATAAGAAGCATCGCAACTATTTTTACCGCGTTTATAGTGTCAACTCCCATGGCAATGGCAAAGGTTCCTGCAATTACGGGTTGCAAATAAACAAAAGTACCAACGGTAGATGCTTTTAATTTTCTTAGAGCTAAAGGATTGAACATGTACGTAAAAAACGTGGCTCCTATAACTACAAAACCTATAGAAAAGTAAACGGAAGGAGTAAACGTTTCCCATTTAATTTCTTGCACATCTTGGTAGCCAAAAGGAAATACCATAAAGAAACCTATTAAAAACAGCCATTTTATAAAGGTAAAAGGATGGTATTTTTCGGTTAGTTTTTTTATAATGATAATATAAATACTGTACGAAACGGCATTTGCAAAAACCATGATATTCCCTAAGAGAACATTATCTCCTGTGCGTGTCGATTTTCCATAAACAGAAAGTACTATTGCTCCAGCAAAACCTAATAATATGCCTACTATTTTTAAACCGGTAATGCGTTCTTGTAAAAATAAGGATGAAAATATTAATATGATTATTGGCGTAGTAATCATGATTACCGAAGCGTGAATAGGCGTAGTAAGTTCTAAGCCTCCCAAAAATAGGAGCATGTTTGTTGCAATGCCAAATACCGCAGCTAGAAAAAAGGTTTTATAATCTTTTCTGTCAATTTTCTCTTTTGGCATAAAACAATCTAAAATCCAAAATAAAATTACGGCACCAATAATTCGAAGCAAAACAAGTCCGAAAGGTTTTACATAGCCCTCATTCATTACAAATTTTGCATACGTAAAGTTTAAACCATAAAGTACTTGGACTAAAAAAACAGCAACTAAGGCAAAGGTTCTACTATGCATTCAAAACCTGTTTTACAGCTGCTACATTTGCTTTAGAATTTCCTATAAAAATGGCGTTATCGATAATAAAAACCGGACGACTTAAAAAGGTGTAATGGTCTAAAATATACTGCTTATAATCTTTTTCCGTTAAGGATTGGTTTTTTAAATCCATTTTCTTGTACAAGGTAGCACGTTTACTAAAAAGCGCTTCGTAGCTTCCGGATAAATCTTTCATTTCTTCCAGTTGGCTTGCTGTAATCACTTCTTTTTTAATGTCTTGTAAGATAAAATCTGAAGGAAGATTTAATTCCTTTAAAATTCGAATACAAGTACTACAGGTTTTTAGGTAGTATACTTTTTTCATGCTGTACAGGTTTAAGTAACAAAGAACGTCATTTAAACTAAAAAAATAATTACTTTTAAACAAAAAATAGAAACATGAATTGGGCTTTTGATATTACCTTAAAAAACAGAAAATTATTAGAATCCATTATGGATAACCATACTTTGGAACAGCTAAATAAAGTTCCTGAAGGTTTTAATAATAATATAATTTGGAATGTTGCACACACCATTGTTACCCAACAATTATTGGTGTATAAATTATCTGGATTGCCTTCTGTTTTAAGTGATGAAATGATAGAAACCTATAGAAAAGGAACAAAAACAGAGCGTGATGTTACGCAAGCTGAGGTAGATGAAATTAAAGGTTTGTTATTTTCTACTGTTGAAAAAAATAAGGAAGATTATAATAACAAGCTTTTTAAAAACTATAACGAATATACCGTTTCTACAAAAAGCACTTTAACAAATGTAGAAGAGGCTATAGATTTTAATACCTTTCATGAAGGCATTCATTTAGGATATATTCTAGCGCTTAAAAGATCTTTATAACTATATTTTTAAATAGGTATTTGCTACTTCATACGGAATAGTGAATTCTACAATTTCTTTTTCAAAAGCACCAACATTAAAATTATCATATAAAATAATGATGCCTTCCTCACTAAAGCCTAGTGTTTCCGGTAATTTAAATTGGTTATTATTTAAAAGATTATCCGCGTCGGTAAAGGTAGAATTTACTTCTTTGTTGTAATAATTTTCAACCAAAGCAGTGAATTCTTCTATGTTGTTTATTACATCTTTTGTGGTTAAAAGATCTCCTGTATTGGCATCAAAATTAAAAAAACGCAATAACAAATTACTATTCGCAGCGCCGGTATTTATACTCGAATTCATTGCTATACATGCAAAATTGGTAGTGTTGTAAATAACTTCCCCATCAATTAAAGCTTCCCATTGCGGTAACTCTTCTTTTAATTCGGAAGAAATTAAAGTATTGAAATTATCGTACGCAGTATCGAAAGCTTGCATACTTTCTTCCAAAGTCTCTTTTTTTTCGGAAGCAGCATCAATATGTAGTGCTTGACAAACAAAGGCCTGAAGCGTATGGTTTATTTTTTCTATCGCTGGACCTTTACCTTGTGCTTTAGGCATATTGATTTCAATGATAGTTGTCGTTTCCTTTAAAATATTAGTTTCCGAAAAAGTAAGTGTTGCACTTTCTTTTTTGCAGGAAGTAAAAACAAGAAGAAGTATAAGTAGACGAAAAAATTTCAAGGTAAAAAGGTGTTAAAAGTTAAAGATAGATTAAAGGTATTCTTTCGGTTTGAATACAACGAATTAAAAAGTATTTTTATTGTAAATTAATGTGCAAATGAAATTTAATACAAAAGTAATCCATGGCGGACAAAAGCCAGATCCAGCTTATGGTGCAGTTATGCCTCCAATATATCAAACCACAACCTATGTGCAAACGAGTCCGGGAGAGCACAAAGGCTATGCCTATTCTAGAAGTCATAACCCTACCAGAAATGCTTTAGAAAATGCTTTTGCTAGTATTGAAAATGGAAACTTCGGATTGGCATTTGGTTCTGGTCTTGCAGCAATAGACGCTATTCTAAAACTTTTAAAATCTGGTGATGAGGTAATTTCTACTAGTGATTTATATGGTGGAACTTATAGACTGTTTACCAAGATTTTTGAAAATTTTGGTATCAAGTTCCATTTTGTTGGTATGGAAAACGCGAGTAATATAGAAAGCTATATAAATGCAAACACAAAGCTTATTTGGGTAGAAACGCCAACCAACCCAATGCTAAATATTATAGATATTAAAGCCACCGCAGCCATTGCTAAAAAGCATACTGTTTTATTAGCTGTAGATAATACCTTTGCGACTCCTTATTTACAACAGCCTTTAGATTTGGGAGCCGATATCGTAATGCATTCTGCAACTAAATATCTTGGTGGACATAGTGATGTTGTCATGGGAGGTTTAGTTGTTAAGGACAAAGATTTAGCAGATAAGTTATACTTTATTCAAAATGCAAGTGGTGCAATTTGTGGTCCGCAAGACAGTTTCTTAGTTTTAAGAGGAATAAAAACTTTACATGTAAGAATGCAACGGCATTGCGAAAATGGTAAAACAATTGCAAGCTATTTAGCAGCACATCCAAAGGTAGAGCAAGTATATTGGCCCGGATTTACAAATCACCCAAATCATGACATTGCAAAAGCGCAAATGGGTGATTTTGGAGGTATGGTTTCCTTTACAACCAAAGGGAATATCTTGGAAGAAGCGATTAAGTTCATAGAAAAATTAAAGGTGTTTACGCTTGCCGAATCTCTTGGAGGTGTAGAATCTTTAGCTGGTCATCCTGCAAGCATGACCCATGCAAGTATACCAAAAGAAGAACGCGAAAAAATAGGCGTTGTAGATTCACTTATTCGTTTGAGTGTTGGTATCGAGGATGCTGCAGATTTAATTGCCGATTTGGAGCAAGCTTTGGGATAAAACTATATTTTAGTACAAACAAAAAACGCTAGCATTAGCTAGCGTTTTTTGTTTTATATGTTTTTCAATTTTTAGTCTAAATAATAAATGTAACCAAAGTTTAGCCATAATAACCAATCATTCGCTTTATTAGAATTTAAGGTATGGTTTAATCCGTCTACCCAATTGCTATAAAAATATTGCGTTCTTAAATCTAGCATTAAATCGGAAACCACAGTAAGTTTATAACGTACACCAACGCTAGCTACTGTAGACCACGTGCTACCGGAAGCATCACTAATGACATCAGAAACCGAGGATTGTCCATTTACCCAAGGTCCGAAAAAGTTATTTGGATCTAGAATATTTCCGCCAGGTTCATCGGTGGATACTTTGGGGTTATAGGATGTGTAATGTGCTCCAAGGCTAATAAAAGGAGCAAATTTGTATGCAAAACCTTGAAAAGAGCGAATACTTAAAGGAAAGTATTCTATTTGCATACCAATATCAAAATTATTGGCTTCACCATGATGAGTTCTAAGTTGATCATATCCTGGACCAGGATTATCCGCCCATTCTCCAAAATGATCTAATTTTGTTTTATTCCAAGAGATCTCACTTCGTAATTTAAAGTGATCATTAAAATAAGTATCCGTAGAATAGCAATTACAATCAGCTCGGTAAGCAAAGTTTATGTAGTGAACTATACCAATTCCTATCCCGGTATTTCCTGCGTTTGTTTCAAAGCTATTTCGAACTCCAAAATCCGATTGCATAGCTACTGGGCCGGCAATGACACCTATTTCATGCGAAAATCCTAATTGGGAAACTGCGGCGTGCGTTCCTATAATAAAGAACAAAATGAAGGTTAATTGTTTCAAATTAAACATGGTATGATTTCAAGATTAGAGCAAAATACATCCAACAAATATATAAATTCCCTCCAAACCTGCAAATATAACAGGTAAAAGGATTAATTATTGTTGCTGTTCTTATGATAACAACCAAATCTAATAAATTATTATTCAATTGGCATTGCTAAAAACAAAAAAAAAGTATGTAATTTTTAAAGATAATGTATATTTGCATACACAATATTAGATATATAATATTTCTCAAAATTTCATAAAATGGAAAATAAGATTGAAGCTTTTTTAAATATAGTAAAAGAAAAAAACAGTCATGAACCTGAATTTATGCAGGCTGTTCATGAAGTAGCAGAAACGGTTATCCCGTTTATAGAGAAGAATCCTCAGTACCAAAATAAAATGTTACTAGAGCGTATGGTAGAACCAGAGCGTACTATAATATTTAGAGTGCCTTGGATTGACGATAAAGGGAATACACAGGTAAATAGGGCTTTTAGAGTAGAATTTAATTCTGCTATAGGACCTTACAA
>JAGPUY010000285.1 GCA_018067265.1 Oceanihabitans sp.
TACTTGCATTAAAGAACTATTGTTCTCAAAAGTTTGTTTTAGTTTAGAACGTTTTATAGAGTCTTTTCTTTTCTTTTCTTTCGATTCTTTTCCATCTAATGCGGTGTACACTACTTTTAATTTAGTTAAGCTATCTCTTACCTGTTTGTAGATGTCTTCGTATGTTTCTGAATGATAGGTGTAATAATAATTACTAGCCGCAAACTGCGCACTATCTATTTGATGCTTTTCATAAATATGCGCTTCTAATTGAACACCGTTTTCTTCAAGTACTTTTCTATTAACTCCTTTTGCAGAACTATATACAGACATATCCACAATAACACCCACCATTTTATCTTTAGAAATAAGATTATCTGGTTTCTTTGGCTTGTTCTGGCTAAAACAAGACACTAATAACAACACAAATAATGTATATAATATCTTTTTCATTATCTATTAAATGTTAATTGTTTCGCCGCTTTAACATCATAAAACTTAAAGTTTTTATAGGCTAAACTTCCATTAACAAAGGTGTGTGTAATTCTAGATTTAAAGGTAGTACCTTCAAAAGGAGACCAACCACATTTGTATAAAATATTATCTTTTTTTACGGTCCAAGGATTACTTAAATCTACCAGTACTAAATCTGCAAAGTAGCCTTCTTTTATATAACCACGTTTTTCAACTTGAAATAAGATAGCTGGATTATGGCACATTTTTTCTACCAACTTTTCTAACGAAATCTTTCCTCTATGGTGCATTTCAAGCATTGCAGGAAGTGCATGTTGTACTAAAGGCCCGCCAGAAGGTGCTTTGGTATACACATTATTCTTTTCTTCTAAAGTATGTGGTGCGTGATCTGTTGCTATAACATCTATTCTATCGTCTAACAAGGCTTTCCATAAACCATCTTTATCTTTTTGAGACTTCACTGCAGGATTCCATTTGATGAAAGTTCCTTTAGCATCATAATCTTTATCTGTAAACCACAAGTGATGCACACAAACCTCCGCAGTAATTTTTTTATCTTTTAATGGAATCTTATTCGAAAACAAACTCGTTTCCTTCGCTGTAGAAAGATGAAAAACATGCAGTCTAGCGCCTGTTTTTTTAGCAAGCTCTATTGCCTTAGACGAAGAGATATAACAAGCCTCTTCACTTCTAATATCTGGATGATGCTTTATTGGTATATCTTCACCAAACTCTTCCATATATTTGGCTAGATTATTTTTAATCGTTCCTTCGTCTTCACAATGTACTGCAATAAGCAGTTTTGTACTAGAAAATATTTTTTCTAAAACTTCCGGATTATCCACCAACATATTTCCTGTAGACGAACCTAAAAACAGTTTTAAGGCTGCAACTTGTTTCGAATCTACTTTTAAAATTTCTTCTAGGTTATCATTAGTACCACCAAACATAAAAGAATAATTAGCAGACGACGTTTTTGAAGCTATTTCAAACTTTTCATTCAGCTTTTCTATGGTTGTTGTTTGGGGATTGGTATTTGGCATTTCTATAAAAGAGGTAATTCCTCCAGCAATTGCTGCTTTAGATTCCGTTTCTATATTTGCCTTCTGCGTTAATCCAGGTTCTCTAAAATGGACTTGATCATCAATAACACCAGGAAGCAAGTAATTACCTTCTGCATCAAAAATGTGAACATCTGCAGATTTTGCACTAATAGACTCACTTATCTCTTTAATGTATTCGCCTTCAATAAGAATATCACCATGAAAGATAGTTCCTTCATTCACAATCTTTGCGTTCTTAATAAGTGTTTGTTTGTATTGCATGTCTTAATTTTACTTTATAAATAGACTTTTACATTTCATAGAGATGACACCAAAAATAGCTTCAGAAATGATGCCTGAACTTAATTTAGATTCTCCTTTTGTTCTATCTGTAAAAATAACTGGAATTTCTTTTATTTTAAACTTTTTACAATATGCTTTAAATTTCATTTCTATTTGAAAAGCATATCCTGTAAACTTTATGGTATTTAAATCAAATGCTTCTAATACTTCTCTTTTGTAACAAATAAATCCTGCAGTAGTATCATGAATTTTCATTCTAGTGACAAAACGCACGTACTTGGAAGCTAAATAAGATAGTAAAACTCTACTCATTGGCCAGTTTACTACATTTACACCTTTTACATAACGGGAACCAATTGCTAAATCGACTCCATCTACATGGCAGGCATTATATAAGCGAATTAAATCTTTTGGGTTATGCGAAAAATCGGCATCCATTTCAAAAACATAACGATACGCTCTTGCCAAACTCCATTTAAAACCATGAATATATGCGGTGCCCAATCCAGACTTTTCCTTTCGTACCTCCAAATGTAAACGCTCCGGGAATTGCGCTTGCAGTTCCTTCACTTTTAGCGCTGTTAAATCTGGAGAATTATCATCTACCACCAAAACATCAAAGGCTTTTTCAAGAGAAAACACAGCTTTTATAATAGCTTCAATATTTTCTATTTCGTTGTATGTTGGTATGATGACAATAGCGTCTGACATAAAAGGCATTTAATTTTAGCAAATGTAAGCTATTTAAAAATTACTTTTTTTTAAATTTTCCTTAAAAAATGGAAGAGGAATAGGAATATTTATAATAATTTTACCGTATGCTTCGCGAAATTATATCTAATGAAATTTTCACCATATTACTAGTACTTTGTCTAGTTCTAGTTGCCACCGCAAAAGTACTATTTACAAAACGCTTTAATGATTTTGTTTATGTGCTAGGTAATTTTAGATATTTAAAAGTTTACTCTAGAGAATTAAAAACTATTGACGGTTTTGATGCTTTACTTTTTATAAACTTATTAATCTCTAGTTCCATTTTTAGTGTTTTTCTGTATCAAAGTTTTGTTGGAGAAATTGAAGACATCCCTAGTTTTTTAATTAAAGTGCTTATAGGTATTGCCATACTAACATTAGGTAAAACATCCATAGAGCGGTTATTAGGAAGCTTATTTGATCTAGAAAATATTTTAGATTTTTATGTGTTTCAAAAAATGAGCTATAAAAACTTTATTGGTTTACTGCTCATCCCTGTTAATTTCATTTTATTATTTGGCGCCACACCGTCACCTATTATGCTACAAATTCTTGTTCTAGTTTTTTTACTAATTAATTGCATTAGTATAGCGGCTTCCTACAAGACCTATCAAAGTTTGATAAAATCCAATTTGTTGTATTTTATTTTGTATCTTTGCACTCTTGAAATTTCGCCTTATCTCGTATTATATAAGTTATTTATAGATTACAGTTAAGGTATAAAAAAGCTAGCTATTATATGAAAGTCAAAACCATTTTAGTATCTCAACCAGAACCTAAAATAGAAAATTCGCCTTATTTTGATTTGCAAGAAAAGCAAAAAGTGAAGATAGACTTTAGACCTTTTATTCACGTAGAAGGAGTTCCTGCAAAAGAAATAAGATTACAAAAAATAGATTTAAGCAATTACACTGCAATTATTTTAACAAGCAGAAATGCTGTTGACCACTTCTTTAGAGTTGCAGACGAAATGCGTTTTAAAGTACCCGATAGCATGAAATACTTCTGCCAGTCAGAAGCTGTTGCTTACTATTTACAAAAATACGTGGTATATAGAAAACGTAAAATTTATGTAGGTAAGCGAACTTTTTCTGAGTTGTCTCCAACCATAAAAAAATATAAAGACGAAAAGTTCTTATTACCAACTACAGACAAACTTAAACCAGAAGTTCCAGAAATACTAGACGGTTTAGCTGTGAATTGGAAACAGGCTGTTTTTTACAAAACGGTTATCAGTGATTTATCTGATTTAGAAGATGTATTTTATGACATCTTAGTGTTTTTTAGTCCTTCAGGAATTGATTCTTTATTCAAGAATTTCCCAGACTTCAAACAAAACGACACCAGAATAGCTGTTTTTGGGAACACTACCATTAAAGCGGTAGAAGCACATGGTTTGCGTGTAGATATCTCTGCACCAACGCCAGAAACACCTTCTATGACGATGGCTTTAGAAAAGTACATCAACAAAATAAACAAAGGGAAATAGTTTAAAACGATTCCAAAAAAAAATCGCAACATTTAACATGTTGCGATTTTTTTTGGTTAATACTTTAATTCATTTACTGAATTATTAATTTTTTAGTTTGCGATTTACCATCTGCTAATATTCTTGCTAAATAAACTCCAGGAGCCATTGCACTAATATCTAAAGCATTCTCACCAAATTGCATTTGCGTTTTCAATACTAACTTTCCAGTAATGTCATACACCTGAATCTGCGATTCTTGTAAGTTAGACGCCACATAAATTCTGTTTTTAGCAGGATTAGGATAGATATTAAACGTTAACTCGTTTTGGCTAGCTACCGAAAGCGAAGGACAACCGGATGCATCATTCACAAACACACTAGCTCCATCTTTGTTCCAAGGTAATGTCGTTAAATAACCCGCAGCACAATCATCTACAAAAATATTCCCAAGTCCAGGATTAAAACGCGCATCAAATGCTGTAATGTTAGCATTATTACTATTACGCATATCCAATGTTGTTGAGTTAGTTTGTCTTATATCTACAACCGTTAAACCTGTATTTGCTGATAAATTTAAACTTCCAACAGGAGAACCAGGAATAAGTAATTGACTTAAATTAGTATTTGCTCCAATTACAAGCGTAGTTAAAGACGTGCTACCTTCTGTATTAAGTATGGTTAAATTGGTATTAGCAGAAACATCTAAACTAGTAACTGCTGTATTATACGTAATACCCAAACCTGTAATACCTGTTAATGCTTCAATACCTGTAAAATCATCAATAGCATTGTAAGGTGCTGCTCCTCCTAAATTTAAGGTCCCAGTAACTGCTGCAGCTTCACTGTCTAATATGAAACCATCTAATGGCCCATTAATAGTAGTAGTGGAGATAAGAAATTGTTCAAAATCTGCATTAGGAACTGCTGTCACCTGTGCGTTAATTTTCATTTGCATGGCTACAACAATAGCCACAAAAAGTAATGTTTTTTTCATAATTAATAGCTTTATAATTTATCCCATAAAGTTAAGTCATAAAAAAATACTTACAAGACCCTTTTAACAAGTATAACCGTAGTTCATCTATTTACTTCTTAACGTTTGGTGCACCATCTAAAATTTCTTGATTTGCATTCGCTTCAAACTGTTTAAAGTTAGCTCTAAAAGAATCCGACAATTTATATGCTGTTTTATAATACCCTTCATCATTATTCCAAGTAGATCTCGGACTTAACACTTCGGTTGGTACATTAGGACAGGTTCTTGGTTGTTTCAACCCAAAAACAGAATGCACATGATAACTATCTTTGTTAGCAGCTTCTAAACTTCCATCCATCGCAGCAGTAATCATTGCTCTAGTATATTTTAATTTCATTCTAGAACCAACGCCGTAAGGTCCACCAGTCCAACCAGTATTCACCAACCAAACGTTTACACCAGAATCTTTCATTTTCTGACTTAACATCTCCGCATATTTTGTTGGGTGTAACGGCATAAAAGGCGCTCCAAAACAAGCAGAAAAACTTGGTAACGGCTCGTCTATTCCCGCTTCTGTTCCCGCAACCTTAGCAGTATAACCAGAAATAAAATGGTATGCAGCTTGACCAGGAGTTAACTTAGAGATTGGAGGCAAAACACCAAAAGCATCTGCAGTTAAAAAGAATATATTTTTTGGATTTTTACCAATAGAAGGTTTTTGTATATTTTCAATATGATAAATAGGATAACTAACTCTTGTATTTTGTGTGATAGAAGTATCTGAAAAATCTACTTCTCCTTTATCATTCATTATTACATTTTCTAAAATTGCTCCTTTTTTAATTGCAGCATAAATTTCAGGCTCTTGCTCTTGAGATAAGTTAATTACTTTAGCGTAGCAACCTCCTTCAAAATTAAACACCGAGTTGTCGGCAGTCCAACCATGCTCATCATCACCAATTAAACTTCTATCTGGATCTGTAGACAAGGTTGTTTTTCCGGTACCAGAAAGACCAAAGAAAATAGAAGTATCTCCTGCTTTACCAACATTTGCACTACAGTGCATTGGTAATGTGTTTTTAAATACTGGAAGTATAAAGTTTAAAGCAGAAAAAATTCCTTTTTTAATTTCCCCGGTATAACCAGTTCCGCCAATTAAAGCAATTTTTCTAGTAAAATCTAAAATAGCAAAGTTATGTTGACGTGTTCCATCTACTTCTGGATCTGCCATAAAACCTGGCGCATTTACTATAGTCCATTCTGGAGCGAAATCTTTTAGTTCTTCTTCCGTTGGACGTAAAAACATATTGTAAGCAAACATGTTTGTCCAAGGATGCTCATTGATTACTCTAATATTTAATTTATAATCTTTATCGGCACAAGCATAGCTATCTCTTACAAAAACTTCTTTGTTCGATAAGTAACCTACTACTTTAGCGTATAGTTTTTCAAATTTATCGGAATCAAAAGGAATATTAATATTTCCCCACCAAACTCTATCTTTAGTGACATCATCTTTAACTATAAACCGATCTTTTGGTGACCTACCAGTAAACTCTCCTGTATTTACTGCTAGTGCTCCAGACGAAGCCGTAACACCTTGCTTTTTTTCAACAGTAATATCATGAAGTTGTCCTGATGAAAGTTGATAATTAACTTTTGCATTTTTGATTCCATATTGTTCTAACGAAATCGTTTTCGTTACTTGACTATGATTAACCATATTTTAATTGTGTTGTTTAAGACGCAAAATTAAAACTTTATTTTAAAGTAGCAGTCTAAAACCTTAATTATCCACCTTTAGTTTTAAAAAGTTTATGAACATTATTAGCCAAACCACAATTAACAAAAGACCTCCCAAAGGTGTAATTAATGCTATTTTAGTAAAATCAACACTAGTCAATGCATTTGTTGCTAAGCCATAAATAGATCCCGAAAAAAATAAAACACCAACGACTATCAGTATATAAATCATTTTTTTGGCTTTTTCTGGTATCACATTCACACTTCCTAATATTAAAAGTAAAAATGCATGATACATTTGGTAACGCACCCCAGTTTCAAAAGACTGTAGAGACCCTTCCGAAACTAATTCTTTTAAGCCATGGGCAGCAAATGCACCCAGTATAATTCCTATAACACCAAAAACAGCTCCAGTAATTAATAATTTTTTGTTCATATAATTATGCATTTCGTTTAAATTAGCCATAGTATTTATTACATTCGTAATTACAAAATTACTCAACAATTCTCACTATGCGAAAGATTTTAGTCATTGGTTCTGGAAAATCATCTTCCTACCTTATTAAATATTTATTAGACAAATCAAATACAGAAGACTTATTAATTATAGTTGGCGACATAAACTTTACCCACGCTAAAAAACTAATTGGCGATCATGAAAATGCGCAAGCTATTTTATTAGATGTTTTTGATAAAAATTCCCGTCAAGAAGCCATACAAAACGCAGATATTGTAGTGTCTATGCTACCTGCTAGATTCCATATAGAAGTTGCAAAAGACTGTATTACTTTTAATAAGAATATGGTAACCGCTTCCTATATAAGTCCAGAAATGCAAACCTTAGATAAAGCGGCAAAAGACAAAGGACTTATTTTTATGAATGAAATTGGCGTAGATCCCGGAATAGATCACATGAGTGCCATGCAAGTCATTGATAGAATTAGAGATAAAGGCGGCGAGTTAATTTTATTCGAATCTTTTACAGGAGGACTAGTTGCTCCAGAAAGTGACAATAATTTATGGAACTACAAATTTACATGGAATCCTAGAAACGTCGTATTAGCAGGTCAAGGCGGTGCCGGAAAGTTTTTACAAGAAGACACCTATAAATACATCCCATACAATCGCCTTTTTAGACGTACCGAATTTTTAGAAGTAGAAGGCTATGGTAAATTTGAAGGATATGCAAACAGAGATTCTCTGAAATACCAAAGTGTTTATGGTTTAGAGTCTATAAAAACACTTTATAGAGGTACTATTAGACGCGTTGGTTTTTCTAGAGCATGGAATGTTTTTGTGCAATTAGGTATGACAGATGATAGCTATACCATAGACGACAGCGAAAACATGAGCTATCGTGATTTTGTAAATGCATTTTTACCTTATAGTCCTACAGATTCTGTAGAGCTTAAATTTAGACACGCACTTAAAATAGACCAAGATGATGTGGTTTGGGATAAATATTTAGAGTTAGACCTATTTAGTAAAACTAAAATGGTAGCACTTAAAAAAGCAACTCCTGCACAAATTCTACAAAAAATCTTAATGGATAGTTGGACACTAGATCCAGAAGATAAAGATATGATTGTTATGTATCACAAATTTGGGTACGTCTTAAATGGTAAAAACCACCAAATAGATGCAACCATGGTAGCTATTGGCGAGGATCAAACGTATACGGCAATGGCAAAAACAGTTGGTTTACCAGTAGCAATAGCAACACTAGCAATTCTAAACGAAAAAATAACAACTCCAGGTGTACAAATCCCAATCAACAAAGAGGTTTACACACCAATTTTAAAAGAATTAGAAGAGTACGGTATTGTTTTTAACGAAAAAGAAGTGCCTTATCTAGGTTACAATCCGTTACATGTTTAAAATTATTATGGCGTTTCCCTACTTAGCTTTGAAGCGCTAAGTAGGGTCAGGCTGTACATTAAAATCTTTTTTTGCCATATATGGCAGCAAAAAAAGGATACCATTACCATCCTTAACGCAATATTCTGTTTCAATTTCAAATCATTTCTGTACATTTATGTTTTTAACTGAAACTAAATGCTGTGAAAACGATAAATAACAATATTCTTATAGATGGTATCGATAAGAAAATACTACGCGCTTTAATGGAAGACGCAAGAACACCAATTCTTGAAATCGCAAGAGGTGTTGGTATTTCAGGAGCAGCCATACACCAACGACTACGAAAACTAGAAAAATCTGGACTAATTGCAGGATCCAAATTTATAATAAATCCAAAAGTATTAGGCTATACTACCATGGCCTATATTGGGGTGTATCTAGACAAAGCAATGAGTAATCCCGAGGCGGTAAAACAACTTAAAAAAATACCCGAAGTTTTAGAATGCCATTACACCACAGGAAACTGGAGTATTTTTATTAAGATTCTCTGCAAAGACAATGAACACCTTATGCATGTTTTAAATAAAGACATTCAATCTATTGAAGGTGTTTCTAGAACAGAAACCTTTATTTCTTTAGATCAACAAATAGATCGACAAATTAAAATATAAAAAAAGCTCCTAAAGTAATTTAGGAGCTTTTTAAAAATAGGTTACTATTAACTATTCTTTGATAACGCGTATGGTCTTTGTTACAGCACCAATAGTTATTTTAACAAAGTAAGCACCAGTTTGTAAATTAGACATATCTAGACTTCTTCTTGTGGCATTTGGCATTTCTGAAATTACTTTTTGCCCAAGCATATTAAACACTGCAACCTGAGATATTTCATTTTTTGCTGTTATGTTTAATAATCCTTCTACTGGATTCGGGTAATAGTTAAACAATTGTTCGTCGCCAATTTCCGGAGAAGATAAGGTAGAATCGCTAATTGTAATATTAAAATCACCTTCAAATCTTCCTAAAACCTCTATAGGAACAGGGGCTCCAGCAACACCATCACTCCAAACTCTAACATAATAGGTAGCACCAGACGTTAGTCCTGTTAAAGCTACTGTTTCGCCTCCATTATAGGCAGAACAAGCGATAATATCCACATCTAATTGCGAACAATCTAAAGACGAGTATACAGCAACATTTGCTTCATCAGATGTGCCAGTAATCACTGTTGCTACAGTGGCTTGTCCAGAAGCTGGACCTTGAAAACTGTACCACACATCGGCTTTAAAGGTGTACGAATCACATTCTGTATCATCATCTTCACCCGTTGTGCTGTCTGTTGCTCCTGCTGTAGTTTGACCTGTTAATGTCACACCTAAGTTAAGAGGCATGGCATTAGCACATAAATCATTTCCTGGCGCTGGAACATTTGGAATACAATTAACAACCATTTCATAAGCACCAGAATCAACATCATAACCTTCTATCATAATAAAATACGTTATGTTTGGTTGCGCAGTAAAAGTAACTACAGATTGATCTTCAGGACAATCATTGGAATCATTGTTAAACGCAATGAGATTACTTTGCAAACAATCATCAAAAATTCGAATAGCAGTATCATAATCCGAACCACATAATGACAAGTTTACATCTATTAAAGTTGCACTCATAAAAGAATAAAACACATCATTAGAAGGATTGTTTCCAGTATCTGTTGCATTTGCTGTTGAACCTATAACGGTTTCTCCACATGCTATAGCAATAGCGCCACCACACAAATCATTAGCAGGTGTCGGACATGTAAATGTTACAGCTCCCAGATCGACATCACAAGTAACATCACTTCCATGTTGTAATGTAAAGCTCGTGGATGTTCCTGATGCATAAGGCCCAAGCACATAGACACCTGTTGCAGTAACAGTTGTGGATGTCGTACCATCAAATAGTACTGGACTTCCATTGCCTAAATCGGTAACATTTACGTCCACATAAAAATCACTATTTGCGCAATCTAGAGTTCCTAGAGTTACTGTTGCAGCTCCTGCCGCACAGGTATCAATAATATCTACTTTAATATTATGAAATCCAAAGCTATTTAATTCACCACTAACAGGTGCTGAAATATTAAAACTCGAAATATCCGTTGCATTTACCATGTTGGTAATAGTGATAGCTCCAGCACCTATAGGATAAGATGTAGGACTAGATATTTCAAGGGCATCGTTATTAGTAACTACTATGGTACCCGCATTCAAAGCATCATAATCCAGACCTTTTAAAGTGAAGTTGGTTGGAAATCCATTTCTAGTTATGGACAAAACATGAGGATTAAGCGGATCTCCAAAGCTATGGAAAAAAACAAAATCTCCGGGAGGAACATTAGGTAGTTCTCCTAGATCTTCATCCCCAGAATGCGCAACAGTTAATACGTAGGTATCTCCATCTTTAACTATCGTTTCTGTAATAATATTTAACGTATCATCATCAACTGCGGTATCTATAGTGAAAATCACCTCATCACAGGTATTGGAAACAGTCCCTATTACCACATCACAGCTAGGGTCTACGCCATGTTGTAAAGTAAAGGTTACTGGTGTTCCTATAGGATAGGTTCCAATACCAAACGCCCCTGTAGCGGTTACAGGTATAGAATTTGTTCCATCAAATAAAACAGGACTTCCTCCACTTCCTAAATCGGTAATATTAATAACCGCATAAAAAGTACCTGCATCACAATCTTGAAATGCTACATCCAATTGCGCGGTTCCCGCTGCAGGGGAACAAGGTGGCGGACATGTATCTGTCACGGCTCCTAAATCGACATTACAGGTAATATCCGTTCCGTGTTGTAAAGTAAAATTGACCGGTGTTCCTGTTGGATATGGTCCAAAATCGTAAACCCCTATTGCCGTAACTGCTGTAGTAGTTGTACCATCAAAAATAGATGGTGTACCACCTCCTAAATCCGTAACCTCTACTTGCGCAAGAAAGGTTCCTACTTCACAATTCTGACTCACAAAAGTTGCTGTTCCTAATGGCGGTACACAACCTTCTTCGATATCTATGCTAATATTATGGAAACCAAATAGGTTTAAATCATTAGGATTATTTGTACCAATTTTAAAACTTGAAATATTTACGCCGTTTAAAACATTAGTAAAATTTATAGCTCCAGACGACCCAGCATCATACGATATATATGCGGAAATTTCTTGATCATCCTGGTTTCGCACGTAAATACTTCCCGTTCCCGCGGCGTCATAATCTATTCCATTTAAAGTAAAATTTGCTGGAAAGCCATTTCTAGTTACCGATAAAACAAATGGGTCAAGCGGATTCGTCGTACTATGATAAAAGAATAAATCGGATGAATCACCAACAACTGCAAGAAGTGCCTCACTACCAGAATGATTTACCGTTAGTACAAACGTATCTGCTCCAACAACAATAGTTTCTGTAATATTTGTACCATCATCCACTGCGGTATCAATAGTAAAAATTATTTCATTACAGGTATCTTTTACAATACCTAAATCTACATTACATGTACCATCACTACCATGTAGTAAGGTTATTGGTATAATTGTTCCAGCGGTATAAGGCCCAAGTGTTGTAATACCTGTTGCTGTTATAGTTGTAGATGTAGTACCATCGTATATTGCTGGACTTCCACTTCCTAAATCTGTAACGTTAACATCTATCAAAAATGTCTCTGCTACACAATCTTGTGAATTCAAAGTTGCTGTACCAGCTGGAGGTAAACAAGGTGGCGGACAAGTATCTGACACCGTACCTAAATTTACATTACAAGCAGTATCCGTTCCATGCTGTAAGGTGAAATTTATTGGTGTTCCTGTTGGGTATGGCCCAAAATTGAAAACACCTGTTGCATTAACTGCGGTAGTAGTTGTACCGTCAAAAATAGATGGTGTACCACCTCCTAAATCCGTTACATTTACTTGCGCAAGAAATGTTCCTGCTCCACAATCTTGACTTACAAAAGTTGCTGTTCCTGCTGGAGAAACACAAGGTTGTATTATATTCACATTAACATTATGGAAACCAAAGTTATTGAAATCACCTGGATCTCCTGTAATAATTTTTAGTTGCGAAATGTCCAAAGCATTAGCTGTATTCGTAATTGGTAATGCACCACTTCCCGCTGAATATGAAGCTAACGGAGTAATTACATTGTCAGCTTGATTTGTTAAACCTACATTACCCAATGCAAGCGTATCATAATCAATACCAATTAGATCAAAATTAGCAAGAACACCATTTCTGGTAATGGTAAGTATAAAAGGCAGAGAACTTCGGCTACCACCTAAATAAAAAATTAAATCACCACCTCCAACGTCGTCTAAACTCTCCACATCTATAGCGTGATCAATGGTTAGCACATAGTTAACACCTCCTACAGATATAGTTTCCGTAATATTAGTTCCATTATCTACAGCAGTATTAATCGTAAAGTTTATATTCTGAGCAATGGCAGAATAACTAAATAGCAATAAAACACAAAAAACACGAATGCTTTTGATGCTTGCTTTTTTAAAATTGTAGTTTGTTTTCATAATAAATATATTTATGTTAATACCATAAGGATACCGTCAAAAAAAATTTGGCGGTATCCCTTTAATTAGTTTAATTATATTTTTAGCTTCTAGATGGATAAACACCTTGTAATGCTATAATATAACTTAGACATGTAAAAGGCTGCATATTGTTATGCGACTGACTACCACCAGTTTGCCCAACAACGGTAGCATCTGCAGCCATTTGTGCATTTGCTCCTGTTGCAAAAACCCCACCTTCTGCATTGTAAGCATTTGCTGGATTGTTTACAGCAGCACCACCTCTAGGAATTGGGCTTACAGCGTTAGTAATAGCAGTATGACTATGCGCAGGCATTTCATTAGCTTTAAGCGTTACAACTGGCTCACCTCCTTGTTGCCCTAATCGCACAGGTGGTAATCCAGGACCTGCCCCTTGGTGTACAGGTACTCTACCTCTTAAATCAGGTAAAGCAAAAGTTGTTCTACCATCTCCTCCATAAGTAGTTCCTAATAAAGAAAATAAAGCATTGTACTGAGCGATAGCTAATAATTGTCCGTCGCAATATGCCCACCCTCGTGGTGCAAAAGTGCCTCCGAACAAAATAATTTGTGCCATAAATGGATCCATAATATATTTATTTAATTGGTTAATAACAAACCAAAAGTACTGATTATTAAGTGATTACGCATAAGCAGATTTACTTGATATGAAAACCGAGTAGAAATACCTGATTTTTTATTTTTATATGTTTTAATAAAAATATCTTGTAGCTTTAAAGTCTATTAATTAATAAATCTTAAATCATGAGTATAAAAACGAAATCCATACCGGTTTTAGAAGCACAAACCTATGTGAAAAAATGGCAATTAGAAAACAGTGCTATCAACAAAAAAGGCGGTCTAATGCATGCCAAAGCCTTTTTAATACCTGCGGGAGACCTTATAGATTGTCTACTAGAAATGGAGATATTAAAAGACCTCTCTTGTATTAACACCAGCCTTGTAGATTCTGCAGGTATTAGAGCGTATATGGGAATTGATAGACCGTCTACAGACCAAATGCCAAGTGCCGAAACCGAAAAACTAGTGCTTGTGGCGACCACAAAAGAAGTCGATGGAACTAAAACCATACATAGAGATATTATAGAAGGATATGTTATTAAAAACCCGCCAGCTCATAAATTAATTGGTACCGGTGTTTTTGATTTCACAGATCCTTGTCCAAGTTCTTGCGATCCAAAGAGCCCTTTATATAATCCTTAAAAATTGGAATGAAGGAATTTGATGAAGTAATTCAACTGTTTGCAAAAATTTTAATTTTTATAAATACAACATTATATACCTATAGTTATTTAAAAGGCCAAAAAAGTAAAGCGGTTAAGTATTTTGTTTTCTATTTAATAACTTCTTTTTGTATTTCTATAGGTAGTAACCTAATTGTAGATATTCAAAGAAAGTTTGATTTTGAATTAAACAACTTATACTTATCGCATTTCTTTTTTGTTTTTCAATTTATTTTTCTGTCGTTATTTTACCGTCAATTATTTAATGAAAAACAGAAAAAATATCTAAATACGATAAGTATTGTAGTGTTTTTAGTATTAATAATTCAATACACTTTAAATGCTGCTTTATTTTCTCAATTTAATTTATTAGAAATATTAATTACATCATTTCCTTTGGTTTTATATTCCATTTTTCACTTATATAATTCGTTAAGCAAACCTGGTAAATTCATGTATATAAATGCTGGCGTGTTAATTTACATCTCTATAAGTACCCTTATTTTTATTTTAGGAAACTTAATTAATGAAGTGGACAGGTCATTATCAGCTGATGTTTGGCTTTTAAATAGAGTATTTTATGTAGGCTATTTAATACTAATTTTAATAGAATGGAAAAAGAGTTTATGGAAAACGAAAAATTAATTATTCAAGCATTAGTTTACGGAATCATTTTTTTGGTTTTAATAACTACTGGGTTAATTCTGTTTTTTCATTATTCCAGACAAAAAATAGTGCAAAAAGAACTTGAAAAATCCGCTCTAAAATTAGAAAATCAACAAAAAATATTACAAACTTCTATAGCTATTCAAGAAATAGAACGTAAACGTATAGCGCAAGACTTACATGATGCCATTAGTTCTAAACTCAACATTATTAGCTTGTCTACCAATGTGCTGTTAACAGATAAATCTATTACTGATAAACAAAAATCCGCGTTAAACCAAATACTTGAAATAACCTCTACCACTTTAGAAAGTTCTAGGAAAATTGCGCATGATTTAATGCCTCCAATTTTAGATGAGTTTGGACTTAAAGTTGCTTTAGAAGAATTATTTGATGATTTTTCGGCTAATACCACATTAGAAATAGAGCATAATATTGAAAATTTAAGTAAATTATCTAGAACGAATCAATTACATGTATTTAGAATTATTCAAGAACTAATGAATAATTCTATTAGACATGGAAAAGCAAATGAATTAGCCATTTATATGGAACAGAATACAACAGGGTTTAAAATACGCTATCAAGATAACGGTGTTGGTTTTAATGTTACAGAAATTAGTAAAAAAAGTGGCATTGGATTGCAAAACATAAATAGTCGTGTTAAGATTTTAAACGGATTCCTTAAAATGGAAAGCACAAAAAATAATGGTAGCCTTTTTATAATACAATGTAAATACCATGGATAAAATAAATATAGCATTAGCAGATGATGAACTTTTATTCCTTCAAGGATTAAAAGCAATTTTGGGTAACGAAGAGCATATTAATATTCTTTTTGACGCTAAAGACGGCGAAGAATTAATACAACAGTTACGGGAAGCCAAAATATTGCCAGAAATTGTAGTAACCGACCTTAAAATGCCTAATTTAAATGGGGTTGAAGTCACTAAAATTATTCATAAAGAATTTCCAGAGATAAAAGTAATTGCACTCACCAGCTATTTTAGCAAACCTTTTATTTTAAATATGATTTCGATTGGCGCTGTTGCCTATTTAGCAAAAAACAGCACACCTGCTTTAATGATTAAAACCATTGAAGAGGTTTATGAAAAAGGCTTTTATTACGATGAAAAAGTCATGCAATATGTTCATGAAAGTATTACAAACCCAAAAGATAAAAAAATAAAATCGACGTTTGACACTAATTATTTCACCAAACGAGAAATTGAAGTTTTAGACCTTATTTGTAAACAATTTACTACTGTTGATATTGGAGAAAAACTTTTTATAAGTCCAAGAACAGTAGAAGGTCACCGTAACAACCTATTACTTAAAACGGAATCTAAAAATGTTGCTGGTCTAGTTATTTATGCATTAAAAAACAAACTTGTTTCTTTAGACAACAATAGCTTCTAAATAAAAAAAAGCTCCCAAAAAAGGAGCTTTTTATTTATATTTTTTAAGTCTTAATCTCTCGACATAAATATTTGTAACACATACCAAAATAACAGCATTAAAGAGGCAAACAAGCCCAATGCAGCTGGTATATAGTCATCTTCTGTATATTTATTTACTAAGTTAGATGTTTGGTATATAATAGATCCTCCTGCTAATAAGCACATTCCTACAGAAAACCAAAGTCCTAAATTAAAACCAAAAAGGGTTCCTGCAATGATTAATCCCATTGCTATAAAAAATCCAACCGTTAAACCGGTCTTTAAAAAAGAAAAATCTCTTTTCGTTACAAAAACTACAGAAGATAATCCCGTAAACAAAGCTAAGGCAACAATAGCCGCTTGATTTAATAATTCTGGACCAGATGCTGTATAGTACATGGCGATATAAATCATTGGTACAAAAATAAATGCTTGGGCCAAAATATAAGCGCCATAGGCTAAGTATTGTTTTGGTTTATCCTGTGATTTTAACACGATACTTTCGGCATACGTAGTTACCAACATAAAACCGCCTAACATAAGAAGCCATTTAAAACCTTCGGTTAAGGATAAAGCAAAGTTTACAATAGTTTCGCTTTGTAATAATAAATATTCAAAAAGCACAAATACTAACACACCTCCTGCAACATGCGCATAGGTTCTTTTATAAAATGTAGTGCGATCGATTTGTTCTAAGCGACCAATAAGCACTTTAGGTCCTTCCTCT
>JAGPUY010000293.1 GCA_018067265.1 Oceanihabitans sp.
GAAATCGCTACAAATGCCTGTGCTGGTTTTAATTGGGGATGACGATATGATTAATGAAAGACGCACCATAGCCATTGCAAAAATGCTACCTAAAGGAAAAGGGGAAATTATACAAAATGCAGGACACTTTTTATCTATAGATCAAGCGGAAATAGTGAATGCAAAGATGCTAGATTTTTTGAAGTAGGATAAAGTAATTAATGGTATTTCATGCACTAAAGGCCTGAAATCATTATCGTTTTGGTTTTAATGGATCTATAAAAACGATTTTAAATTTCTCACCATTTGTTGTAATACCTTATTTTTTTCTGGCAATCAATAAAAGAGAATCGTTGTTATCAAATTCTTTATAATCTTCGATAGATAAAATATCAAAATATTTTGTGTAAACTTCTGTAAGTGTTGTTACATTATGATAATTAACAAAAAGACCTTTAAAAACTTCGGAACCTTCACCTTTCCAAAAGGAATGACAAATTATACCATTAGAATTTAGAATCTCATTTTGCCTTTTAGCAGAATCTATTAATTCATCACCTTTCAAATGATGCATTACTTTGTTTGAATAGATGCCATCAAATTTCATATCCGTTTTTAAAGAAGTAGCATCCAATTCCAGGAACCTTCCTTTTGGGTAATTACGAACCAAGTGATTCAAAAATTCATTAGAATTATCAGAGCCAGTAACATCATAAAATTGTTTTAAAATTTTCCAATCCGTTCCAGGACCAGAACCAATTTCAAGTATTGTAGAATGTGATGGTACAACTTGTTTAAGTTTTTCAATTAGAAGTTTTCCGTTAACATCTTTTGCTAATTGGATGTATTCCTCCACGGACTCTTTTGTTTTATAATAATCTCCTTGCATAGGTGTGGTTTTAATGTAAACAACTTCTTAAATTCAGATTTTGGATTAGAACTGCAACTTTTTATTTTCAATAATCAAATTTTCAGTATCATACCAATTTCCATTTTTGAATGTAATCGCTCCATATTTCGAATGGTAAAAAACATTCTCTAGATTATTGTTCTTTTCTATTCCGGCAACATAGTCTGGCACGCATACGCCGTTATCTAATTCTGTATATCCGTCATCGCAAGGGTTGCTTTCACAGCTAACAATAAAAAGACTTATTAGTAATGTAATTATACATAAATTTAGGTTTTTCATTTTTTATATAATTTGGTTAGGATTATTTAGAACCGATTTGTGTATGCCTATTTAAGCACCCAATTTAGGAAATAAAATCCAAACCTGGCGGCAGGTAAGTAGTGAATACAAAGTTGTTGGATTTTTTGAAGTAGGATAACGGAATTTATATAGGATAATTCTATAAAGGCCTGAAATCATTCTCGTTTTGGTTTTAATGGATCGATAAAAACGATTTTAAATTTCTCACTATCTGTCGTGTAAATCATTTCTGAAATCCCATTGCTAATGGTTGGAGGCAACTTTGCAGCATTGAAAAATTTAAGAGCTAATAGTTCATAAGTATCATCCTCATATTGTAAAAAGATAGAAACAATCTTGCTGTTTACTACACGTGCTTTTCCAGAAACACATCTAGAATCGCCATCTTGAAAATAAACGATATATACATTTCTATGCATATCATCTGCTACAGCATAAGAGCCTCTTGTTTCAAATGCTTCCTGTAAACGGGCAAAACAATGTTGTGCATTTGCCGAAGCAGTTACAAGGAGCATAATAAGCATCCATTTCTTCATCTGTTGTGATTTTTAGTGAAGCATTTTAGGAACTTCATTTTCTTACTGAATAAAATATACCTTTTTAATCTTATTGTTTTCTATGTGATAGATTGCTACTGCTTCCAATATTTTAGTGCCAAATTGTACCAACTCTTTATCGATAACAACAGAACCTTGTACAATTCTTTCTTTTAATTCACAATGTAAATTCGGCATCGTATCAAACATATTAGCATACTGTTTTTTCATGGTTTCTTTACCTGTATAAAGCAGTTTGTCTGGGTACATATACACTTCAACATCTTCGGCATAAGGTTCTAAAAAGGCATCTATATTTCTAAAGTTATATGCATTTAATTGTCGTTGCGCTAAATCTGCTGGTGTGTCTTTTAGTAATGCATTCGGTTGAAAAACTTCGCCTTTGTTGATTACTATATGGATTTTAGTCACATTTTCTATGTTCTCAATAGGATTGGCATTCCATAAAACAAGATTCGCTTTTTTACCAATACTAACTGTTCCGAATTCCTTTTCTTTATTAAAGATTTTTGCTCCATTTATGGTCGATGCTTGCATGATTTGCCAAGTGGTCATACCGCTTTTTTGCATTGCTTTTAATTCTGCTAAATAGGAGGAAGCATGCAAAGTTCCAATATTTCCAGCGTCTGTACCAGTAGCAATTAAAACTCCAGCATTAGATAGTATTTTAAGGTTTTCCCTACTAATGGCGTTGGCCTTTTTTAAGTCACTAATACTTTTTTCCCCATTTGCATAATTTTTGTAATTTTGGACTAGCGTAGTGTCTGCCAAATGTTTTAAATCTAATAAAGAACCTAATTGGTATGGATCTGCTTTTTGCAATTCGTAATTGCTCCCCTTTATATTTTGACCGAAGGTATTCATATAGCCATCATGCACTAGTAATGTAGGACTAATAATGGTTTTGTTTTTCTTCATTAATTGTACAAAATCGTCCTTTAAAATTTCGTCATCTATACTATGCACTAAAAAATCAGCACCATTTTCAACGGCCAATTGTGCAGTAATTCGTTGGGTGGCGTGTACTGCAACCTTTAAATTATTTTTATGCGCTTCCTTTATAATTGCTTTTATTATGGGAAGGTTTTTATGCGCGCTTTCTTCTACACTTAAACCATCTGCTCCAGCGATATACCATATTTTGATAAAATCGGGACTATATGGTAATTGTTCTTTAACGCCATTTATGCCGTCTTCTACGGTTTTTGTTAGCGTAAAAGGTTCGTCTATTCCTAAATTCTCATATACTTTTGGTGCATAGGTCGTTAATAAAGGTCCGGTAATAAAAATAGTAGGCGAGAAAGCTTTGTCTGTAAAATCTTTTCGCTGGTTAAGGAAATGATAATTTGCACCAACATCAATCACGGTAGTAATTCCATTTTGAAGGTATCTTCTTAATTTGGTTTCCATATCGGTTTTTGCATAGGCGATTTCTTCGGCATAGGCTTTATATTTTTGTAAATCCAAAACATCTGGACGCGTATACAATCCACCATTTTGGAAAAAATGAATGTGTGCATCTACAAGACCAGGAAATAGGTATTTATCTGTTCCATCGATTATTGTGGCATTTTCGGGAACCTTTATTTTATTGCTTTTTTCGATATTGGAAATCACATCCTTAGTGATTACCACCGTTTGATTTGGAATTAGTTTTTGCTTTTCTACATCTGCTATGGTAACATTGGTAATATAGGTTTGTGCAAAAAGGGAAAAGGAGGTAAGTAGTACTGTGAAAACTATGCTATGTTTTTTTATCATTTTAATAGATCTTTAATTAAAAGTAGTTGCGTTTTACCATGCTGTAATTGGTAGGCAACGTGCTATATAACCACTAAAGTTACAGTTATTTTGAGTAAAACACGCTAGTTATCAGGGGTTTAATCTAAAGTAGCATTTAAATCGCCTATTTGCAATAGGTATTTCTACGTGTATTTTGCGAAGTAATTATAAAGAATGGTTTGGAACTGTATTTGTTGCAAATAGAAAAGCACAAACCTTGGTTTGTGCTTTTGCCGTTTTTAGGGGAGTACTAGCAATTATTTTATAAAGTGTTAGTAAACGATAGTTTATTCTTTTATAAACTTAAATGTATTTCCATTTTCTAATTTTAAGAGGTAGAAACCATTCGCATACTTTTTAATATCAATTTTTTCGTTATTAGAAACATTTCCATTTTCTACTTCAGAACCAAGAATATTATAGATTTTATACTTCTCCGTATTTGTTAATCCTGATATTTTGATAAATTGATTTGATGGATTCGGAAATAATTTTAAGTTTTTATTTAAAATATTGAAATCCGTATTACTTAATGTTGTACCTAACACTATATCATCAATACCAAAGGTTTCATTTCCACCTCCATTTACAGTTAATGTTATTGCAGTTATTCCAGTCCAGTTAAGAATTACTACTTCTCCAGCGGATTGTGATATACCTTCTGTAACTACAGAATTACTGCCACCAGTTGGTGTAAAGTCTATAGTTGTATTACCTCCAGTACTACCATCAGCAATAAAAGTATACATGCTAGCAACATCAATGGATGCGCTAAATGTAATGGTTAATGAAGAACTTAAATCTGCATTTTCAGTAAAAGCAACATTTCCAGAAGAGCCTCCAAAACCTCCACCATTAACAAGTTG
>JAGPUY010000392.1 GCA_018067265.1 Oceanihabitans sp.
TGCTTGTCTTGTAAATTCATTTCTAAATGATTTATAAATTCTAAGTTTTTTATGTTTTTATTTAATGCATTTATCCCCATTGTTTGCAAACTATTTTTTTTTGCATTGATTTCAACAGAATACTGGTTCAGCTTATTTCTACTAATTGTTTTAACTATCTGCTTCTTTTTAAAAAATATATTAATTACTCTATTTAAAATTAAGCTCGAGGGGTTTATTGCGTTGCACATGGTGTTTGTTTGAATTAACTAGACCAAAATTAAATAAAGAAGCATCTAAATTTTAAAAAAAACTTTAAGACACAGAACAACTATAGGTAAGTAGAAAAGAAGTGTAGACGAATGGTTTTTACAAATTATAAAAGCCTGATTATTAAACGAATATTCGTAAAATTATCGTTTGCGTTTACGCCATAAAAAAAGCCACTATTTCTAGTGGCTTATTCTAACTTGCTCCTCTTCTAAGACTCGAACTTAGGACCCTCTGATTAACAGTCAGATGCTCTAACCAACTGAGCTAAAGAGGAGTGTTATTCGCTTTTGCGAGCGCAAATATATGTTTATTTTTAATTACTACAAACCTTTTTTAAAAAAAAATTAAATTAATTTAACCAATCTTGTATTGCTTTGAATGCATCATTACCATTTGCAAATAGAACTAAACCTATAAGAAGTACAAAACCAACTAATTGCGCATATTCCATGAATTTATCTCCTGGTTTTCTACCAGAAATAATTTCATATAATAAAAACATTACATGACCTCCATCTAGTGCAGGAATTGGTAATAAATTTAAAACACCAAGCATAATAGATAAGAATGCTGTCATTTTCCAAAATACTTGCCAGTTCCATTGTGCAGGAAACATTTGTCCAATTGCAGCAAATCCTCCAATTTGGGATGCTCCTTTTTTAGTGAAAATGTATTGAAATTGTGCTAAGTAGTCTTTTATCTCCCAATACCCTTTGCTAATTCCTCCAGAAACACTTTCTGTTAAAGAGTATTCTCTTTGGTTCACTTTTATAAAATCAGGATCTGTTCTTGTTACAGAGATACCTACTTTATTATCTTCAGTTGGCGTTATAGTAAATTCCTGTAATGCACTGTTACGTTCTACTTGTAAAACAATGTCTTTTGTAGCGCTATTTTTTAACTGATAGGTAAAATCTGAAAAATAAACTATCGGATTTCCATTTACAGCTACAATTTTATCCTTAGCCATAAGTCCGGCTTTTTCTGCAGGCAAACCTGGCTCTATTCCTTCTACTTGAAAAGGAGAACGTGGTTCGAAAGCTGGTAAATCTCCAGCAGCAAAAAGTTGTTTCCCTATATCTTCCGGAATTGTAAGATCTTCAAGAACACCATTACGATGTTCTACTTTAATCGTTTCAATATTTCTAAACATTAGGTATTTCCCAACATCTTCCGATAAACTTTCAATTGGCTCACCATCTACAGACACAATTTTATCTCCTTGTTGAAAACCATAGTTCTCCATCGTTTTACTAACGCCGTAACCATACTTTACATCGTCTTTCTCAATATAGATTGTTCCCCAAACAAACAAAATCACCATGTAAAGGAAGAATGCTAATAAGAAGTTCATAAAAACACCACCAAGCATAATGATTAAACGTTGCCATGTTGGCTTAGAACGAAACTCCCAAGGTTGTGGCGGTTTAGCCATTTGTTCTTTATCCATACTCTCATCTATCATCCCAGCTATTTTTACATAACCTCCAAGCGGCAACCAACCAATACCATAAACGGTTTCGCCAATTTTTTTCTTGAATAAAGAGAATTTAATATCGAAGAATAAGTAGAATTTTTCTACTTTGGTTTTAAACAGTTTTGCAGGAACAAAATGTCCTAATTCATGCAAAACAACTAATATAGAAAGGCTCAAAAATAACTGAGCGGCTTTAATTATAAATACAGTCATGTATTGGTTTTTATTTGTAACGTGCAAAAGTAAGCTTTTATGCTAACTAAAAAAAACACGAAGGTGTATTGCTTAATCCTTTAACAGCCTTTTATGAAAAACGCCTTGGTTTGTAGAAAATTTCACAAAGTGAATACCAGATGACAGATCTTCTGTAGAGATACTTTCTTGATAATCTGTCTCTAACACCAACTTACCTAAAACATCAAATATTTGAATGGTATTAATGGTTAATGCTTCTGGCTTTTCAAACTTAAGATAACTTGTTGTTGGATTAGGATACATTATTAAACTATTTGCTATTGAAAAGGTATTCGTACTTAAAGTGATACTATTGTTTCTAGAAATTAAATCTACATCTGGGTCAAATAATACCTCGCTTACCGTAAAGTTCACCGTTTCCACAAAGGTTTCCCCTTGAAAAGTGTTATCTAAAACTACATCTAATATTTCTCCATTGGTACCCACAATTCGTATCGGAATCGGTGCTTCAAAATAACTAACAGAACTATGACTTTGCGTTTGGTTTACTTGAAATTGAAGTTGGTTTGTATTTACCCAACTCGAACTAATAGTGTACGATGGAAATCCTTCATTATAAATCCAATCGCTAAAAAACTCGCTTAAATTCTGGCCGGTAGCAGCTTCCATTTTAGCTATATAATCTGGTGTTTTTGCATAACCAAAAGCTAAATCCGTATCACTTAAATAATCTTGCATGCCTTGATAAAAATTGACATCTCCTACTTTTTTTCTAAGCATGTGCAATACCATTCCTCCTTTATTATAACTCAATCTACTACTAAAGATTCTACTAACACTTGTGGTATCGGAATCTGCTAAATATACGGCACCACCAAGTTGCGAGGTTATAGAATTCACTCGTCCTTGTTTCCAGCTTTTAAAACTTTCTTCTCCATCAAAATCTTCAATTACTAGTCCAGATAAATAAGTAGCAAAACCTTCGTTTAACCAAATATCCTTCCAACTACCACAAGTAATTTTATCACCAAACCATTGGTGTGCTAATTCATGTGCTATTAAACTTCGTCCAAAACTTCCCATAAAAGAAACGGTGGTATGCTCCATTCCTCCACCCCAACCAAATTGGGCATGCCCATATTTTTCGGATGCATACGGATATTCTTCAAACTTGGTAGAAAACAATTCCATAATATCCACCGTTACCGCTGTACTTTCTTGCACAGAAGCGAAGTCTTCGGGATATACATAGTTTACAATATCAAAAGGGTTACCATTATTAGGAACGGTATGTGAATACACTTCATAATTTGTTGCGGCAATAGCAATTAAATACGCTGGAATAGGAAACTCATGTTTATAATGCGTTGTTTTATTAGTTCCATTTACGGTTTGACTTTGTTCCACACCATTACTTACCGCAACATATTCTTCGCCTTCCGAATTGAATTGCGGCGTCGTTATATGCACATCTATATTTTCAATTTTATCATTTAGATCTTGTTTACAAGGCCACCAACCTTTTGCTCCATAAGGTTCTGATAATGTCCAAATAATAGGATCATTATTATGCGTAGTTTGCGCAAAAGAACCAAACCCAGAACTTATTGGATTACCAGAATAGGTGATTTCCACAATTCCGGTTTGCCCTGTATTAACCGTTGTTTGCAAAGTGATTACCAATTCATCATCTGTGTTTTGCACATAGGTTAAAGCGTTTCCGTTTTGTAAAACTTGAGAAACAAGCATATTATCTGCTAAATCAAAAGTTACTTCATTCATGTTTTCTTTTGCCACAAAATGCGTGGTTACCACACCCGAAATACTCGCAACACTTGGATTCATAGTAAACTCTAATTTATGATAAGTAACATCATAATTACCTGTGTTTAGATTTACTCTATGGTTATATATTCGACTAGAAGCAGATTTGGCTTCCGCCTCTACAAGTGTATTCAAATCTTCATCAAAAGTTTGTGAAAAAGAAAAACTTACAGACAATAAGGTGATCAACAAAAAAGAATATTTCATTTCAATAGTTTTTTTAAGGATTAAAGTTACAATATTTAGTTTTAACTTATGTAACCATTATTATTAGTACCCCATAAAATAATTTGTAATTTTGTAACACAAAACACTTCTTATGCTTTCGTTTTTTAAAGATTACAAATATTTCGCTCTTGTTTTAGGAGTTCTATCCATCATCATCATTACTATTTTCTACAATATTCTAAAAGTAGAAAAAGTACTTCCTATTTATCAACCTGCTTTGGTAAATGCAGAATTGGTAGACAGCACCATGCAATACGTAAAAAAATATCACAAAATAGCAGACTTTAGCCTTACCAATCAAAATGGAAAAACAATTACGCAAGAAGATTACAAGGACAAAATTTATGTAGCCGATTTCTTTTTTACTACCTGCCAAACCATTTGTCCGATAATGACAGATAATATGTATCAAGTTCAAAAAGCGATTTTAAATGATGAGGATGTTATGCTGCTTTCCCATTCGGTGACTCCGGAAATAGATAGTGTCGCCCAATTAAAACGTTATGCATTAAAAAAAGGAGTAAAGGATACAAAATGGAATTTAGTAACTGGAGATAAAAAACAAATCTATACACTTGCAAGAAAAAGTTACTTAGCAGTAAAAACGGCAGGAACTGGTGATGCGTATGATATGATACACACAGAAAACTTTATACTTATAGATAAAAAGCGACAAATTAGAGGTTTTTATGATGGTACAAATCCGGAAGAAATAGAACAACTTATTCAAGATATTAAAACGCTAAAAAAAGAATATAAATAGTTTATTAAGCAACAATTTTTTTAGCTACTACTTTTATACTACATTTGCTTCTTTAAAATCAATCTAAATAAGCTTGCAAGTAACTATAGCACATCTTAAACGCGGAGAACAGGGCATTATTACTGATGTTTCTTCTGTTCATATACCATTAAAACTCTTAGAAATGGGTTGTCTTCCTGGTAATACGGTGCAACTTTTACAGGTTGCTCCTTTTCAAGATCCCATGTATTTAAATATTAATGGTACACATTTAGCAATTCGAAAAGAAACTGCAAGTCATATACCAATAGAAAAAATAATCCATGAGTAAACAAATAAATGTTGCGCTTATTGGGAACCCAAACACAGGAAAAACCTCTGTATTTAATGCGCTTACTGGTTTACACCAAAAAGTTGGTAACTATCCTGGGATTACGGTTGAGAAAAAAGAAGGTGTCTGTAAATTACCTCGTGGTGTAAAAGCACACATTATAGACTTACCTGGAACCTATAGCTTAAATGCTTCGTCTTTAGATGAAAATGTAGTTATAGAACTACTTTTAAACAAAACAGATAAAGACTATCCAGACGTTGCAATAGTAGTAAGTGATGTAGAAAACTTAAAAAGAAACTTACTTCTTTTTACGCAAATTAAAGATTTAGAAATTCCTTGTATTCTGGTTATTAATATGTCGGACAGAATGCGATACAAAGGTATTTCGTTAGATATAGATTATTTAGAAAAGCAACTAGAAACCAAAATTGCTTTAATAAGCACACGTAAAAACGAAGGTATTGATACGCTAAAACAGCTTATTGCTAATTATAAAGAATTATCTGTTACGCCTTGTTTACATGCTTCAGAAATAGACAAAGATTATTTTGATCGATTACGTCAAGCCTTTCCAAATCAACTTTTATACAAACTATGGCTAGTAATTACACAGGATGTAAATTTTGGTAAAACAAACCGACAAGAAATTGAAGCTATAGCGAGTTTTAAAACAAAATCGAAAGAAGACCTTAAAAGACTGCAGCAAAAAGAAACCATAAAACGCTACCAGTTTATAAATAACGCGCTTAAAAAAGGGCAAACTATTGATGCAAGCCAAGCCAAAGGTTTACGTGCAAATTTAGATAGAGTACTAACTCATAAAATTTGGGGTTACGCCATTTTTGCATTCATTTTACTAACCATCTTTCAAGCAATTTACGATTGGTCTAGTGTTCCAATGAATTTTATAGATACGGCATTTGCATCTTTAAGTGAATGGACAAAAAACGCATTACCAGCAGGTGCTTTTACCAATTTAATTGCCGAGGGTATTATTCCTGGACTTGGAGGAATTGTTATATTCATTCCACAAATTGCATTCTTATTTCTATTTATTGCGGTTTTAGAAGAAAGCGGTTATATGAGTCGTGTGGTCTTTTTAATGGACAGAATTATGCGCCGTTTTGGACTAAGTGGAAAAAGTGTAGTACCTCTAATTTCTGGTACTGCTTGTGCTATTCCAGCAATTATGGCTACTAGAAATATTGAAAGCTGGAAAGAACGATTAATCACCATTTTAGTAACGCCTTTTACTACTTGTGCCGCAAGGTTGCCGGTATATTTAATTATTATCGCACTGGTAATTCCAGAAGGGAGAATATTAGGTTTAAGCTACCAAGCACTAACACTAATGCTATTATACTTAATAGGGTTTGGAACAGCAATTACCTCAGCATACATCCTAAACAAAGTACTAAAAATTAAGAATAAAACCTTCTTTGTAGTAGAAATGCCAAACTACAAATTACCACTTATAAAAAATGTTGCTTTAACCGTTTTAGAAAAAACAAAATCTTTTGTATTTGGAGCTGGTAAAATAATTCTAGCCATCTCTATTATACTTTGGTTTTTAGCTTCTTACGGACCAGGGAAAAACTTTAATAATGCGGAAGAAATTGTTAAAACAGCAAATGCTTCCCAAAACTTATCGGAAGACGAAATCAACCAAAAAGTAGCTTCGCACAAATTAGAACATTCATACATAGGTATCACCGGAAGAGCGATTGAACCCGTTATAAGACCTTTAGGTTACGACTGGAAAATTGGTATTGCCATTGTTAGTTCTTTTGCTGCTCGTGAAGTATTTGTTGGTACACTTGCAACTATTTATAGTGTTGGTAATGATGAAGAAGAGACCATTAAAAATAAAATGGCTAAAGAAATAAACCCAATTACTGGCGGACCATTATTTACACTAGCTTCGGGTATTTCACTATTACTTTTCTATGCTTTTGCCATGCAATGCATGAGTACATTAGCGGTTGTTAAAAGAGAAACCAATTCCTGGAAATGGCCAACGTTACAATTAATAATCATGACGGCTATCGCTTATATAGCAGCATTAATAGCGTATCAGGTTTTAAAGTGACCTAATTGCATAGAAATTTTGTAAATTTATAGAACAATAAACGACCAATTAATTATGAATACAATCATTCAAGACATACTCGTTTTTTCTACCGTTTTACTAGCAGTAGCTTTTATTGTGAAAAAGTATTTTTATAAAAAGAAAAATAAAAAGGCTTGTGGAACAGATGACTGTGGTTGTCATTAACAAATTCCTTTGAAATCCAAGATTCACGAATTCCATATTATTAAAAGGAATCTGATTTTAAAAAGCAACAAAATGCTATTTCCTCACATCTAACTCCATGTAATAATCTTCCATAGGAATCTTACTATTTGCAACAGGTTAAGGCATCACGCTAACTCCTGAAATACGTAGTGTTTCCGAAGAAAACAAATTACCAAGTTGCTCCTGCAAAGAAAAAGTGGGATTAATCGTTACTCGTTTTTGTTCTACTTTATTTCCGTTTTTAAAAACGTCCACCAAGACAATTACTTCTCCAGCCCAAATACATTGTACCGCTTTCGGGCAACGAGAATCTTGTACGACCTCCACAAATTTTAATCGGACATCTTCCAACTGTACACTTGCACCAAAATTAATTTTTGTAACCATTTCTGGCAGCGTTACTTTCCTTATGATTGTAGCATCCTGCGCAAAACTGAAGATCGTTATTAGTAGTGCAGCTATAAATAATATCTTTTTCATCTTTAGTTTCCGCGAAAGCGGTAATCTTTTAAATTAATAAATGTGTCTTTAGACACTAAACCCAATCTTAAATCATGCCAAATTATTAATTCTTTTGAAGAATTTAAAAAAATTTAGTTACATTTGAAAAATATTTAAGGATACTTAAATTTTAATTAAAGCAATTTTAAATGTCTGTAGCAATAGAAAACTTTGTAAAAGCAATTTACAAAAACGATAAACAGGATGGCAATGACACCAAACCTGGTAACATCGCAAAAAAACTAGGTATATCTAATGCTGCCGCAACAGATATGGCTAAAAGTTTGGCTAACAAAAACCTTATCAATTACGAAAAATACAAAGCTTTAGAATTAACCGAAGAAGGCGAAAAACTAGCTTTAAAAGTAATTAGAAAACATAGGTTATGGGAAGCCTTTCTTCATAAAACCTTCGATATGTCTTTACATGAAATTCATAAAGAAGCAGAGCTTTTAGAACACGAAACTTCCGATTTTTTAGCAGATAAAATCAGTACATATTTAGGCAACCCTAAGTTTGATCCGCACGGAGATCCTATTCCTAATGCCAACGGTGAAATAACCACAAAAGACACTTCTATTACTTTATCTAAAACGAAAGAAGGCAATGCTTACATCATTTCAAGACTCATGAGCGATGACAAAGAATTCTTTGATTTTTGCGCAATTCATGGATTGAAATATGGAAATACGGTGATTGTTGAAAAGCAATTCGTCAAAAACAAAATGACACAGATCAGCATTAACAACAACACAATTCTTCTAAATGAAGATTTCACAAAAATAATTTATGTTAATGAAAAGAAATAATTCTAAGCATAGCTTAATAAACAAATGTTACCTTGAGCGCAGTCGAAAGGTCTCTTTATGTCCTTCGATTTTATTCTTTTTTTTAATAATTCCATTTCACTTTTCTTTTGCACAAAACGATAGTATTACCTTTGCTTTAGTGCAACATAAAGTTGAAAAATTCAAGTATTCTCAAGAACCACTAATTACGGATAGACCAGATCAAACAGAATCTCCAAATGTTCTACGAAAAGGTTTTTTACAAGTAGAAACTGGTACTTTTTATGAAACTTTTGAAGACAACAACATTCAAAACGAAAACTTTACTTACAATACCACTTTAGTCCGTTTTGGTTTACTTGACAACTTAGAACTGCGTTTAGGCTGGAATTTTACAGAAGGAAAAACCAATATAAATGGAAAATCAACAAACAACGTCACCAGTGGTTTTAAACCTTTGTTATTAGGTATTAAAACAAGTATTGCTAAAGAAAAAGGTGTATTTCCAGATATAGGATTACTAGGTCACCTCTACTTACCATTTACTGCAAGCACAGATTACAAACCAGAAAACACAGGAGTAGATTTTCGGTTTGCTTTTGCACACACGCTAAATGAAAACTCCAGTTTATCTTATAATCTTGGCGCTGCTTGGGGAAATGATTCACCAGAAGCATCTTTTGTTTACACGATAGCTTACGGAATTGGCGTAACAGAAAAAATTGGTGCTTACGCAGAACTATATGGCGATTTACCAGAAAATAATAAAGCAAATCATTTTTGGGATGCCGGATTCACCTATTTAATTTCAAACAATATACAATTAGATGCTACTATTGGCACAAGCATTACAAAAGGGCAAGACCTATTATTAAGCGCTGGTGTTAGCTTTAGAATTCCTAAAACAAAAAATATTCAAATATGAAAAAAAACATACTTATATTATGCACAGCCTTTTTAATTATAAGCTGTAAATCTAAAAAACAAGACAACGGAAAACTAAACATAGTCACCACCACATCGATGCTTACCGATTTGGTAAAAAATATTGGTGGAGAACATATAAATATGCAAGGATTAATGGGTTCTGGCGTAGATCCGCACTTATACAAAGCAAGCGAAGGCGATGTTACAAAACTAGTTAATGCAGATATTATTTTTTATAATGGTTTACATTTAGAAGGAAAACTAGTAGAGGTTTTTGAAAAAATGGGAAGCAAAACAAAAACACCTATTGCTTTAGCGGAAGAAATAGACAAAACGACTTTAATTGGTTCCGATTATTTTGCATCTAATTACGATCCGCACGTTTGGTTTAATATTGCATACTTTAAACTGTTTGCAAAAAAAGTAACACAGGTATTATCTGAAAAAGATCCTACAAACGCAGCAAATTATACAGAAAACGAAAAACGATACCTAGAAAAACTAACGGCATTAGAAGAAAAAGTAAAAGCTATTATCACAACACTTCCAAAAGAAAAAAGAATTCTAGTCACCGCACATGATGCCTTTAACTATTTTGGAAAAAACTACGGATTTGAAGTGGTTGGCTTACAAGGATTGTCTACAGCAACAGAAGCTGGTGTGCAAGACGTACAAAATATTTCTAAATTTATAATTGATAAAAAAGTAAAAGCTATTTTTGTAGAAAGCTCTGTACCTAAACGCACTATAGAAGCTTTACAAGCTGCGGTCAATTCAAAAAATCATGAAGTCACCATTGGTGGTACTTTATATTCGGATGCTTTAGGAAATGCCGGAACAGTTGAAGGAACCTATATTGGTATGTTTGAATATAATGTGAATACTATTGTGAATGCTTTGAAGTAAGTAACATTCCTGCGAAGGCAGGAATCTCATGATCTTATAGATAATTATGAAATGAAAAATAAAACAGAAGAAAATATAAACGACAGTGAACCTAATAAAGAGACTCCTACCTATTCAGGAGTATTAGCAGTAAAAGTAGACGATTTAACCGTTGCCTATAACTACAAACCTGTACTTTGGGATATTGATTTAGAAATTCCAGAAGGTGTTCTTATGGCTATTGTTGGTCCAAATGGCGCAGGAAAATCTACGCTTATAAAATCTATTTTAGGTATTTTAAAACCCATTGCGGGAAGTGTAAGTATTTACGGAAAACCTTATGAAAAACAACGAAAACTAGTAGCGTACGTTCCGCAAAAAGGAAGTGTAGATTGGGATTTTCCAACTACTGCTTTAGATGTGGTGATGATGGGAACTTATGGTAGCTTAGGATGGATTAAGCGTCCCAGACAAAAAGAAAAGAAAGCCGCTTTAGAAGCCCTAGAAAAAGTAGGCATGCTTGCTTTTAAAAGCAGACAAATTAGTCAGCTTTCTGGCGGACAACAACAACGCATATTCTTAGCAAGAGCCTTAGTGCAAAACGCATCTATTTATTTTATGGATGAACCTTTTCAAGGTGTAGATGCTACCACAGAAATAGCAATCATTAATATTTTAAAAGAATTACGAAAAGCAGGAAAAACAGTAATTGTAGTGCACCACGATTTACAAACCGTTCCGGAATATTTTGACTGGGTAACCTTTTTAAATGTGAAGAAAATTGCTACAGGACCAGTTAAAGATATTTTTAATGATGATAATTTAACCAAGACTTACGGCATTAATTATAAAGT
>JAGPUY010000393.1 GCA_018067265.1 Oceanihabitans sp.
GGTCCTGGGCGACCACTTTTAGCAATGTAAAATGCTTTTGCCATCACTTCCGGAATATCGGAAGCTTTGGTTACTTGGCAATTCCATTTGGTAACTGGCGTTGAAATACCAACAATATCTGTTTCTTGAAACGCATCACTACCTAACAAATGCGAAGATACTTGACCTGTAATACAAACCATTGGTGTACTATCTATTTGCGCATCTGCAATTCCTGTAATTAAATTTGTTGCTCCAGGTCCTGAAGTTGCAATTGCGACTCCTACTTCTCCTGAAATTCTTGCATAGCCTTGTGCAGCGTGTGTTGCTCCTTGTTCGTGGCGCGCTAATACGTGGTGAATTTTATCTTGGAATTTATATAATTCATCATAAACTGGCATAATAGCTCCGCCAGGATAGCCATAAAGCACTTTTACACCTTCTTCTAAAAGACATCTTACCACAGCTTCGCTTCCGGAGATGCGCTCTGTTGTTTGCGTGTTGATAGCTTCTTTTTTTATTGTTTTTGTATCCATATTAATCTTGTTAGGATTATTATATTTTTCTATACTGAGACTCTTCGACAAGCTCAGCGTGACATCTTGTTTTCAATTGTGTTCTATCTAAAACTCATCTGTTACACACCCTTTGGATGCAGACGAAACTGTTTTGGCATATTTATAAAGAACACCACGCTCAAACTTTAAAGCTGGTGCTTTCCATGTTTTTCTTCTTTCTTGTAATTCTTCTTCCGAAACCTCTAGAACTATAGAATTTGTTTCTGCGTCTATTGTAATAATGTCTCCATCTTTTACAAGTGCTAGATTTCCTCCTTCTTGTGCTTCTGGCGTAATGTGACCAACCACAAAACCATGTGTACCTCCAGAGAAACGACCATCTGTAATCAATGCCACATCTTTACCTAAACCTGCTCCCATAATTGCAGCAGTTGGTTTTAGCATTTCTGGCATTCCTGGCCCTCCTTTTGGTCCTTCATAACGAATGACGACCACATCTCCTTTACCTACTAATCCGTCTCTTATTCCATCATTAGCAGCATACTCTCCTTCAAACACTTTTGCTTTTCCTTGGAATTTTAAACCTTCTTTTCCGGTAATTTTAGCTACACTTCCTTCGGTTGCTAAGTTTCCATAAAGCATACGTAAGTGTCCAGAAATTTTTATCGGGTTTTCCATTGGCTTAATAACTTCTTGACCTTCCTTTAAATCTGGAACATCTAATAAATTTTCGGCAATTGTTCTTCCAGTAACGGTTAAACAGTCTCCATGAATTAATCCTTTTTTCAGAAGGTATTTTAATACTGCAGGAATTCCGCCAACCGCGTGAACGTCTTCCATTAAATATTTTCCGCTAGGTTTTAAATCTGCTAAAAACGGCGTAGTATCACTTATTTTTTGAAAATCTTTAAGCGTAAAATCTATTTGTGCTGCTCGTGCAATGGCTAAAAAGTGTAGCACTGCATTTGTAGAACCTCCTAAAATAGTAACTAATCTTACTGCGTTTTCTAAAGATTTACGCGTAATAATATCACTAGGTTTTATATCTTTTTCTAATAACAATCGCAAAGCTTCACCCGCTTTTACAGACTCTTCTTTTTTAGCATCGCTTAATGCTGGGTTTGAAGAATTAAAAGGCAAGGTCATTCCTAAGGCTTCAATTGCAGAAGCCATCGTATTTGCAGTATACATTCCTCCACAAGCTCCAGCTCCCGGACATGCTTTTTCTACAATGCTTTGGTATTCGGATTCTTCCATAGTACCAGCAACTTTACTTCCCCAAGCTTCAAAAGCAGAAACAACATCTAGTTTTTTTCCGTTATGACAACCAGAATCAATGGTTCCTCCATACACTAATATAGACGGACGATCTAAACGAATCATAGCGATTAAAGCACCAGGCATGTTTTTATCACAACCTACAACGGTAATCAAACCATCATAACTCATTGCTTGTACAACGGTTTCCATAGAATCTGCAATAATATCACGAGATGGTAAGGAGTAACGCATTCCTGGAGTTCCCATAGAAATACCATCACTAACACCAATCGTATTAAAAATCAGACCTATAACATCTTCGTTTTTGGTTCCTTCTTTAACCAGTTTTGCAAGATCATTTAAGTGCATATTACAAGGATTACCCTCATAACCTGTACTTGCGATACCTACAATAGGTTTAAAAAAATCTTCTTTTGTTAACCCAATTGCGTGCAACATTGCTTGTGCAGCTGGTTGTGTTGGGTCTTGTGTAACTGTTTTACTGTATTTGTTTAATTGACTCATATGGTAATGCAAATTGTATTTGCTAGAACTAAATTAAAGTTTTAGCAGACTATTTATAATAGCATTCGTTTTATTCAGCTAAATCCAATAGTAAAAATTAATACTTAATTTATTGATTATTAGTTGTTTACACTTATTTAAATATGACACTCAAATGGTTGAATTTTTTATTATTAGGTGCTGTATTTGATTATGCTTTCTTATTTAAAAGAAATTATATTTCACCAAGCTTTTGGATCTTATGTTACAGCATGTTTTCATTTGTCTTTTAAGCATAAAAAAAGCCTTCCGATTACGGAAGGCTTAAAATATATTTTATGTATAAATATTTATAGCATTCCCTGGCTTCGTGAAATAATCACGATGCGAATAATGGAAATACTATTTACTAATTGTTTTTTCATTGGATGGTATAAAAGTATAAAACCCTATTCAATATCCTAGCCTTTATTTTAAAAAAATAAGATTTACTTGCATTTCTTTTTCCTTTATTACCCGAATGATCTATTTAAAATCTTTTGAAAAGTGCTTAATCCAATTCCCGATTCGAATGTAAAACCACTTTTTACTAATGCAAACTCTATAGCACTTAAAGTGCTAATCATATCGCTTGAAGTAACGGCTCCCATGTGCCCAACTCTAAAATATTTCGTTTTTATTTCTGGTAACAATCCACCAGCGACAATAACATCTAGTTTTGACAAATGTTTTAAAAACGAAGCCATCTCTACGCCTTCCGGATAATAAACTGCTGTTAGTGTATTTGCTGCATTTTCTTTTTTTATTGGCAGTATTTTTAATCCGATAGCTGCTATTGCTTCCCGAAAAGCACCTGCTAATTGTTTGTGTTTTTGGATTCTTGTGGCAATGCCTTCTTCATTAATGATACGCAAACTAGTTTCTAAAGCCATTATTAAATTTACTGGCGGTGTACCAAAATAAGAAGGTTTTCTTTCTTGGTATGCTTTCATAATTGGCAACCAATTTTTCCAATCCGCATAATAATTAGATACTAGTGTTTTTCTATCTTCCCAGGTCTGGATTGCTTTTTCGGAAGCTACCAACAATGCTAATCCCGGCGGCACACCAACTGCTTTTTGAGATGCTGTTAATACCACATCGATTCCCCATGCTTCTTGTTTTATTTCTTCACCAGCAACAGAGCAAACACCATCTAAAATACTTAATGTGTTATACTTTTTTGCAAGCGCGGCAATTTCTTTAGGATGCACCAAGACTCCTGTAGATGTATCTACATGGGTCATGGTTACCACTTTATATGCTTTATTTTTTAATGCATTTTCTATGGTTTCTAAACTAGGAACCTCTCCAACAGGAGCCTCTAAAATAGTCACATTCACTTGATAGCGTTCTAGAATATCTTTATAACGTGTACCAAAATAACCTGTAGAAATCACTAGTGCATTATCACCAGCTTCCACTAAATTAGCAACTGCCATATCCATAGCCAACGTACCACTTCCCGCGACAACAAAAGGTTGTCCTGCTGGCGCCAACCAAATCTTTTTCATTAGATCTAATGCATTACCAAAACTATGAATAAAACTAGGTGCTACATGGCTTGTTGTAACGGCACTCATTGCCCTTAAAACTTCTGGTTCGAATTCTATTGGTCCTGGAATCATTAAAAGTTTTCTTCCTTTCATTTCTTTTTTAATTAGGTCTCTATTTAATCTATGTCCTAAATTAATGTATTGTGTGCTCTTATTTTTACTCTTCCTTGACTTAGGACTAAACTCATATCTAGCAACACACAATCAACCAATTGATAAACAATCAATTAAACACGAACACGCATGATGTTCAAATCCCGAAAATCAATAAAAAAAGCTTCTATTTTCATTTCAAGATACACCGATACATGGAGTAATAGATTGGAACACTAGACAATATAAATTAAAAATTCTTTAAAAAAGGTTAAATTGGTATGCGTTCCGTTTTATTTTTCTACTTTTGCGGTATTAAAATTAAGAGGAAAAATTTGTCTGATTGCAACCTCTTCAAACGAATTAAGGTCTCTTGAACAAGATTCCGAATCCAGTTTGAAATAAAATGCTAAAGCAGTAAGTTATTCACTTCTCTAGCGACCAAGCAATCCAACAAATTTGTAATTAAACTATAATTAAAAAATTTAGGATTTATGCCATATTTATTTACTTCAGAAAGTGTATCAGAAGGACATCCAGATAAAGTAGCAGACCAAATAAGTGATGCTTTAATCGATCATTTTTTAGCCTTTGATTCCGAGTCTAAAGTTGCATGCGAAACACTAGTAACTACAGGACAAGTTGTACTTGCTGGTGAAGTAAAATCGAACACCTATTTAGACGTACAAAAAATTGCACGTGATACCATAAACAAGATTGGTTACACGAAAAGCGCATATATGTTTGACGGAAATTCTTGTGGTATTTTTTCTGCAATACACGAACAGTCGGAAGACATTAGTCGTGGTGTAGATAGAGCTAGCAAAGAAGAGCAAGGAGCAGGAGATCAAGGAATGATGTTTGGTTATGCAACCAATGAAACCGAAAACTATATGCCTTTGGCTTTAGACCTTTCGCATAAAATTTTAATTGAGCTTGCTGCTTTACGAAGAGAAAACAAAGACATTAGCTATTTAAGACCAGATTCTAAAAGTCAGGTAACTATTGAATATAGTGATGATAATGTACCACAACGTATTGATGCTATTGTAGTTTCTACACAGCATGACGATTTTGATGCAGATGACGATGCGATGTTAGCTAAAATCCGAAAAGATATTATAGAAATATTAATCCCGAGAGTCATTGCAAAATTACCAGAGAATTTACACCCGCTTTTTAATGCCGATATAAAATATCACATTAATCCGACAGGTAAGTTTGTTATTGGTGGACCTCATGGGGATACCGGACTTACAGGAAGGAAAATTATTGTAGACACCTATGGTGGAAAAGGCGCACATGGTGGTGGTGCTTTTTCAGGAAAAGACCCAAGTAAAGTAGACAGAAGCGCTGCTTATGCGACAAGACATATTGCTAAAAACCTTGTTGCTGCAGGAATTTGTGACGAAATCTTAGTACAAGTAAGTTATGCTATTGGTGTTGTAGAACCGATGGGAATTTTTGTAGATACCTACGGAACTTGTCCGTTTAATATGACCGATGGCGAAATTGCGCAAAAGATTTCTGAAATTTTTGATATGCGACCATCCTCTATTGAATCTCGCCTAAAATTAAGAAACCCAATCTATAGCGAAACTGCTGCTTACGGCCACATGGGAAGAGTCAATGAAACGGTTACTAAAACTTTTTCACAACCAAATGGAGACGATTTAACCGTAGATGTTGAATTATTTACTTGGGAAAAATTAGATTATGTAGATAAAGTGAAAGCTGCCTTTGGGTTGTAAGAAACTATTATCATATCCTTTTTAAAACCGTTACTATTTTTAGTAGCGGTTTTTTTATTTCCGTACCGTAGACATTTTACTTTCTAAACAATTAGATAACAAATACATAGCATTCGTTCTTTTTTGGTAAAAAAAATTATTCATAAATTTTAAAAAAAGAGCAAAAAATATAGTTGTAAAACAGTAAAACTTAAATATATTTGCACTCGCTCGGGGAGATACTCAAGCGGCCAACGAGGACAGACTGTAACTCTGTTGTTTTTAACTTCGTAGGTTCGAATCCTACTCTCCCCACAGGTATACTAAAAGCCTTCTTACATTTAAGAAGGCTTTTTTGTTTCCAAAAAACAGCGACATTCCTCACTACTAGTACCATTTAAATACGAATAAAAAGTATTTAAAAAACACACTAAATTCTTTTACTTATTAAAAATCAGGTATTTACCCGCTGAAATACGTTTTGAACTTATTGTAGTTTTAAGAATTGAAATATTCCATTCTATAAAACAACACTATTATGTCAGACTATTTAAGAAAAAACGCATGGGACGCTAACAATGGCGGCCAATTCATAGACAAATCTAACGAATTCACAGAACTATTTTGGTATGCCAAAGCAGTACAGGTAATGCAATCTCGGCCTATTGACAACCCTACAAGTTGGTGGTTCTACGCTGCAATTCATGGCGAATTTCTAATTAATGAAATTAAGCAACCAAATTATAAATATCTAAACTGGAAAAACATTTCTTATATCACTCCAGAAGCAGACTTAACAACACTTCCATCTTCCAATTTAGTCGATAGTTTTTGGGATCAGTGCCAACATGGAACATGGTTTTTCCCACCTTGGCACCGAGGATATTTAGTAGCCCTAGAGAACATTCTTCGCGATATCATAGTACATGAATTAAGTGGTCCTAGCAATTGGTCCTTACCATACTGGAATTACTTAAATCAATCGACAGCATATGCGGAATTCAAAATCCCTCCTGCATTTACTGAAAGTACTTTGCCAGATGGTACCGCGAACCCTTTGTACGTTCCAGAACGATACGGACCAACGGGCGATAGTGACATTTATGTACAAGTTGGACCAAATATAAAGACTTCTGCTAATGACGAATGCCAATGGAATGAAACCTATAGCGCATCCGCAGCAAATAATGCATCCAATAATTCCGGACTATTTGGCCAATTTTATGGCGGAGGAGAAACCGGATTTTCGCATGGTGGCTCCGAAACTGGAGATCTAGAAATGAATCCGCACAATTTCGTGCATGGTATGGTAGGCGGAGAAAGTAATAGTAATAATCAAAACGGCTTAATGGGAGTTCCAGCCACAGCTGCCTTAGATCCTATATTTTATCTGCATCATGCCAATATTGATCGCATGTGGGCAGCATGGAATCAAACTGGAAAAAACAGCAATACCAATAACCCAAATTGGCTACAAGGCCCTACTGCGCAAGGAAACAGAAAGTTTGAAATGCCTATAGATCCGTCAGGTACTTCTTGGCCTTTTACACCACAAGATGTAAACAGCACAGAAAATGTAAATTATAACGGACAAACATATTCCTATACCTATGATGATCTTTCATTAACCTCTTATGAGACCATTCCTCCAATTAAATTACACGAAAAAATATTGGAAAGATTTAATAAATTAGGGGTGCGAACTGTTGAAAAAGATTTTAAAATGACTAAAAAACGAAATCCCGAATTGGTTGGAGCCAGTAGCGGTGCACTCACACTGAATAGCAAAGCAACGAAAACACAAGTGAAGCTGCAATCTAGCTCCTGGAAATCTGTTTCAGACAGTATTATGAAAGCCTCTGTTTCTAAAATACCAGATGAAGTCTATCTGCAACTAGAAGGTGTTAAAGGAGGAAGCGATTCTAATTTTATTTCTGTTTATGTAAATGAAAAGTTTGTGAAGTCGATTTCCCTTTTCGGACTTCTAGCAGCATCGATGACAAACGCTGCTCATGGTAATTCTGGATTAAATTTTAAATTCAATATCACCGAAATTATTGATAACCTGCATCTGGAAAACGATTTAAATATGGATTCTTTAAACGTGGAAATAAAGACTAAAAACCCTTTAGTAGAAGGTAAAGAAATTACTGTAGACCGAATAGGAATTTACCGTGTAGGTCAATAACTCAAAATTAAGGTATGAAACTTTCAAATACTAGTTCTTGGGCAATCCGTATTACCATAATAAGCATTAGTCTTTTTGTCTGGGTATTGCTATTAATAAATCCGGGAAACATTATGACCATAGAGCATTGTCATGTAACAGTTTCTGGTCCCCCAGCAACTTCCTTTTCGATGTTATTGGAGATGAATCCTTTTATACCCCAATTATTTGGTTGGGGTTTAATGGTAATTGCCATGATGTTACCAAAATTAATTCCAGCGATTAAGTCCATATACGTGCATAGTTTTAAACGCTATCGTTTTTTATATGCCTTCCTTTTTGTTTTAGGTTATTTATCCATTTGGATGATCGCCGGTGTTTTTATGGTGGCAGTTATCCTTGGTCTAAATTTCTTAATGCCTTTGTCTTATATTCCCGCAATAGGAACATTTATAATTGCTATAGTATGGGAATTCTCCCCAATAAAGCAACGTTTTTTAAACCTAGGACACGACCATCGTATTCTACCTGCATTTGGTTGGCCTGCTAGTCGTGCCTCTTTACTTTATGGGTTTAGGCATGGCATGTGGTGTGTTGGTTCGGGATGGGCACTAATGTTATTTCCAATGCTGTTACCGAAAATGCATAATCTGGCTATGATTATAGTAACCCTTATTATGATTAGTGAACACATGGAACATCCACGATTTCCAAAATGGCGATTTCACTTGCGTTTTAAATTACTAAGAATTCTAATCGCGCAAACAAAGATTAAATTAAAATCACAAGTGAACTAGTAGTACCAAAAACACGTAGAAATACGTGTTTTCATATTTTACATAATTTGTAACCTACAGATTATCAATCACAAAGACTACTTCACAACACGTTAACCTACATCATCCGTCTTCTTAAAAAAGAGGGTATTATGTCATACAACATATT
>JAGPUY010000345.1 GCA_018067265.1 Oceanihabitans sp.
TATGTTGATTTGATTATTTCTTAGTCCATTTATCTGAAATTTTTTTATTTTTATTCCAACAACTTTACGACCACCAAGACCAAAAATATTGCAATAATAGCAGTAAATAAAAGGTATGTAATTTGAATTATCTTTAAAATATTTATGATTTATTTTAAAAGATTAGCACTTTCGTGGGAATAAATTGAACCTTTTACCTTTTTTTACGTCTTTATAATATGCAAGTAATAAATATTCATAAACGAAAGTTACAGGAGTCCGTAGAAAAAGTAGCCCTTTTATTCGATACATTAGGCACCGATGAAGATCAGATTTGGCCTGTTGCAAATTGGCCTGCAATGCGTTTTAGAAAAGGAGTGCAAGTTGGAAGCAAAGGCGGACATGGTTTTATTCGATATACTATAATTGCCTTGACCGTAGGAGAAAGGATCACCTTTCAATTTACGAAACCAGATAATTTTATTGGGACACACTCCTTTTTTATAAAAGCAATTTCAGAAAACGAAACAGAAATTACACATGAAATTAAAATGCGCACGGCATCTTTAAAAGCTTCCGTTTTATGGCTTTTTGTAATTAGATGGCTGCATGATGCCTTGCTTGAAGAAGCTTTCGATAATTTAGAGAATCGTTTTATGGAAGTAAAGAAAATTCCGAAGTATAGCTTTTGGGTACATTTTTTAAGAAATACGTTTAAAAGAAAACCAGTGCAAACCAAACAAAATTAATTGAAAACAGACAAACATATAGATGCACAATTGGTAGAAGCTTTTCAATCTGGAAACAAGGAAGCGTTTGCTGTGCTTGTAAAAAGATGGCATCTTAAGTTTTGTAAGAAAGCATTTTGGTTGGTTAAAGATGCAGATGTAGCCAAAGATATAGCGCAAGATTCTTGGCAAACCATTCTTGCAAAAATAGAAACCTTGCAAGATGCTAATAGTTTTGGTGCTTGGGCTTCACGGATTGTGTATTCTAAATCTTTAGATGTCTTAAGAATAAAGAGTAGCGAGCAATTTAAGCAAGAAGCATATGCAAAAGAGCAGAATAGCATGGCAGAAGAAGATGTGGAGCATACTGCTTTAAAAAGCAAGCTGGTAAAGGCTATTCAAGATTTACCAGAACAACAAAAACTAGTAATTAAGTTGTTTTATTTGGAAGAATATACATTAAAAGAAATTAGCAAAACGATGGATATATCGGAAGGAACGGCGAAATCTAGATTGTTTTACGCTAGAGAGAAATTAAAAACAATATTAAAAAAACAAAGCGATCATTATTAACAATTCTCCACTTTCGTGGGAATAATAAAATACATTTTAAAATGGAAGATATAGACAAATTAATTAAAGACACACTAACAGAGGAAGAAGCAAAATTCTATGATACCTTAGAAGAACAGAGTGTTCTGGGAATGATTTTTGGTTTGTTCCAAGGGAAAAACAGATGGTTATTAATCATGATGAATACGATGACTGTTATCTTTTTCGGACTATTTATTTACTGTCTCGTGCAATTCTTTAAAGTGGAAGCGACTAAAGAGCTACTAAAATGGGGATTAGGAAGTATCGTATTTATGCTTGGTGTAAGTATGCTTAAAATTTTTGCCTGGATGCAAATGGATAAAAATGCTTTGCTAAGGGAATTAAAAAGGCTAGAATTACAAGTATCTTCATTAGCAGGAAAAATATCTTAATAAGATATTTAATTCGACACTAATATTTAGTAATTTGCAGGTCTTTAGGGATGATTTCTTTCCCACGCTGAATTTTCAACTTTTTGAAAGGATAAAGGTAGAAGAGGAATAGTTTTTTTATTAATTAAAAATTATTTAAAATGGCTGTTTTAGACCAATTAACATCGCAAGAAGCGATGGATTTAGAAAACAAGTATGGCGCGCACAATTACCATCCACTTCCAGTAGTACTGAGTAGAGGAGAAGGTGTGTATGTTTGGGATGTAGAAGGAAAAAAATATTATGATTTCCTTTCAGCTTATTCTGCAGTAAACCAAGGACATTGTCATCCGAAAATTGTTAGTGCTATGGTAAACCAAGCGCAAACACTTACATTAACTTCTCGTGCGTTTTATAACGATATGTTAGGAACGTTTGAGAAATACGCTACCGAAACCTTTGGTTACGATAAGTTGTTACCTATGAATACAGGTGCAGAAGCAGTAGAAACTGCTTTAAAACTATGTAGAAAATGGGCGTATGAAGTAAAAGGTATTGATGAAAATGAAGCAGAAATTGTAGTTTGCGAAAACAACTTTCACGGAAGAACAACTACCATTATTTCGTTTTCTAACGATCCTGTGGCTAGAAAAAACTTTGGACCTTACACAAAAGGATTTATTAAAATTGAATATGATAATCTTAAAGCTTTAGAAGAAGTACTTTCTAACAATACCAATGTTGCAGGATTTTTAGTAGAACCAATTCAAGGAGAAGCTGGAGTTTATGTGCCAACCGAAGGATATTTAACAAAAGCGAAAGCTTTATGTGAAAAGCATAACGTTTTATTTATTGCAGACGAAGTACAAACTGGAATTGCAAGAACAGGTAAAATGTTAGCCATTGATCATGAAAATATTAAAGCAGATATATTAATTCTTGGTAAAGCATTAAGTGGTGGCGCATATCCTGTTTCTGCTGTTTTAGCAAATGATAACATTATGAATGTTATTAAACCTGGAAATCATGGAAGTACATTTGGTGGTAACCCAGTTGCAGCAGCAGTTGGTATGGCAGCTTTACAAGTGATTAAAGACGAAAACCTTGCGGAAAACGCACAAGTTTTAGGGGAATTATTTAGAGCAGAACTTTCTAAATTTATTGAAACTTCTAATATTGTTAATGGTGTAAGAGGTAAAGGTTTACTTAATGCTATTTTAATTAATGATGATGAAGAAAGCGAAACTGCTTGGAACATTTGTATGGCTTTACGTGATAATGGTTTACTAGCGAAACCTACACATGGAAACATTATTCGATTTGCACCACCTTTAGTAATGACTAAAGAGCAATTACTAGATTGTGTTGCTATTATAACAAAAACGCTTAAGCAATTTGAAGTATAAGTTTTTTATAAAAATAAGTATAAAAAAAAGCGACCAATTGGTCGCTTTTTTTGTGTTATAAAATGCGTTTTCTTTTTGGGGAGAACGTATTTATTCTATTGGTTTTGTTGTTGCCATTCTTCCATTACGTTCTGCACGTTTTGCATGTATGCATCCCAACCACCAATACTATAAATTTGATATACAGAATACAATAAAGATAAAACAGCTAAAGCGAGTCCGATAAGGGCAATTATTTTAGCTGTTTTTACTTGGCTAAAATTAGAATACAATTCTGGATTTTGCATA
>JAGPUY010000352.1 GCA_018067265.1 Oceanihabitans sp.
GATGTTATTTACAAGCAAGATTCGGGAAACACGAAAGTTTGGAATTGGGATATTGCACAAAATAAAAATGGAGATCCCATACTTGTTTATGCAAAATTTCCGGATAGCGAAAACCACATTTACTGCTATGCTATATGGAAAGACAACAAATGGCATAACTACAATTTAATAAATTCGGGGAATAGCTTTCTTGACATTCCGGAAGGAGATACAGCATCTCAGCCTAATTATTCTGGAGGAATTGCAATAGATCACGAATCTCCTAACACCTTATATCTATCTGTAAAAAGGAAAAACGTTTTTGAAATTGAAAAATGGAAAACAAAAGATGATGGAAAGACTTGGGATGTGGAACCTATCACTAGTAATTCTTCTAAAAACAACATTAGACCATTTGCGATACGAAATGCAAAAGAAGGTCAGAGCCCCCAATTACTATGGGTTCAAAACACAAATTACATTAATTATTCTTTGTATTCTGTAGATAAAAATAGCGCACTTCATTTTAAAGACAGATATCAATCTGCCATAAAAATGGATATTAAATATCCGGAAACAAATACCAAAGCTACCAAAGAAGGAATACTGCAAAACATGCGAGAACTTCTAAATTGGGAATTAGAAAACCCTTCAGGTAACCTAAAAAAGACAGACTATAAATATGGCATCTTTTTCGAAGGTATAAAAGCATTTTATGATATCTCCAAGGAAAACAGATATAAAAATGAATTGCTTAATATCCTTCAATATGAAGAGGAAATAGAATTGGAAGCGCTTTCGCTAGAAAACCTAATTTGGAGTTTTAACCTAGGAGATGAACGAACGATTTTACATCGACTAAACGAAATAAAGACCACAGATGTAGAAAAAATAAAGGAGGATATTAAAATAGTAACGCTATCCAAATTATTGACTTTAATTAATGAAAATGACAATATAGAAAAGAAAAACCTGGAGCAACTACATTTAAAATATGTTAGTCATTTATTAAAAATAGAAAAAGACGATACTAATTTTAGCCAGATATATACAAATGCACTTTCTATTTATACCATTGCTAAAGGAATTAATGAAGGCAGTATACCTATAGGCCAAAAGCAAAAAACAATAGCATCATGGGTACTGATAAATAAACACATACTGGACAAAAAATATAAAAACGCGGATTGGAATATTGGTATGACAGGAGCGGTACTATTAGCTAGCAATGAAATCTATAATTTATTAGATTAAATTATAGCTCAAATTTATATTTCTGCTATCTTGCCATAACTTTAATAAATTATTGCTATTCACATGATAAAAATTGAAAGAATTGTAAGCTTAATTCTTTTTATACTAGTATTTATTGTTTACATAATTTCTGCTCCAAGAACCATTTCTTTTTGGGATAGTTCTGAGTTTATAACAAGTAGTTATAATTTACAAGCAACGCATCCTCCTGGTTCTCCTTTTTACACCATGCTTTGTAGTATTATTTTGCAATTTTTTCCGGCAACAAAAGCTGCTTTTATTTCTAACATAATTTCTGGCTTTTTCGGAGCACTAACAGTAACATTCCTCTTTAAAATCACCTATTTTATTACCACTAAAATACAACCAGGTCTATCTGTTTTTGAAACCAAATATTTGCCTTTTTTTACTGGTATTGTAGCCGCTTTAACTTTAGCCTTTTCCAATAGTTTTTGGGTTGCTGCAACAGAGGCTGAAGTGTACACACTTTCCTTTGCATTAATGACCGTCATGATTTACATCATGCTGAAATGGGAAAGCGCTTCCCATAAAAAAACAGAGATAAAACTTATTTTATTATTTGCGCTAATATTAGGAATAGCAAGTAGTGTTCACTTAATAACCATTTCTATTGTTATCCCGTTATCTCTCCTATTCACCCATAAAAAATATGGTTTAAGTATTAAAAATATACTGTTATCCTTAATTATTGGATGTGTACTATTTTTCAGCATTTACTTATTTCCTATTCAAGGTATTATAAAAACAAGTGCTTTTTTAGATGTTTGGTTAGTAAACACTTTTAATGCAACTGTAAATACTGGAGTGATAATCACTATCCTCCTATTAGTACTAATCTTTTCCATCACCTTATGGTATACGTATAAAAAACAAAAAAACATTTTACATTATAGCATTTTGACTTTACTATTCTTTCTAATCGGTTTTAGTTCTTATATAATGCCACTTCAAAGAGCTAGTGCAAATACACTAATTGCGAATGGCGTTAGCACCAGTAATAGGATGTTGCAGTATATTAAAGGAGATCAATTTGGCATTGGAGAAATCCCCCTTTTAAAAGGCTATACCTATAATGCGCCTTTAGATCAAAAAAATCCTTTCGCAGACGGAAAACCGACTTTAACTTTCGATTCGAACAAAAAAAAGTATATCACTGTAGATAACGGCGAATACAAATATGTAAACTATGATAAGGAGTTTTCCATGTTTTTTCCTCGATTATTTAAACCTAAAGATGAAAGTAAATATAAATTATGGACAACCATTAAAGGAGAACCTATAGATTATAGTGTAGATGGAAAAGTAGTAAAAATACAGAAACCTACGTATACAGAAAATTTTAGCTTTTTTCTAAACTATCAAGTCTCCTGGGTAAACCTGCGTTACTTATTTTGGAATTTTATTGGTAAACAAAATAACAATCATGGTATAGGCTTTGTTACAAATGGTAATTGGGTAAGTGGCATAAATAGTATCGACAAAAAAAGAGTTGGGGATTACAACATTACACCAGAACGTTTTAGAAACGATAAAAGTAGAAATACGTATTATTTTATACCTTTTATTTTAGGACTCTTCGGATTGTTAGCATTGCTTAAACATAAACATTACCTACTAACAACCGTTTTTATCTTTTTAGCCTTCGGATTAGGCATTACCTTATACATTAATCCTATTCCTTCTAGTATTTTGGTGCGGGACCGTGATTATATCTTTATAGGCTCCTTTGTGATTTTTTCTCTCTGGGTTGGCCTATCCATTATTTTTATTTACAATGCTCTCCAATTTGTCTCCTCCAGTAAAACTAGATTAATTGTTATTTCTATTATTGTTTTTGTTGGTTCTCCGCTTCAGTTAATAGCAAAAGGATGGAATGATCATCAACGCAGTTATGATACTTTTGCTTACGATTTTGCAAAGGCCTATTTAGATTCCTGTCCAGAACAAGCCATACTTATAACCAACGGAGACAATATGACTTTTCCAATATGGTATTTACAAGAAGTGGAAAAGTATAGAACGGATGTTAGGGTTCTAAATTTTGATCAAATGAATTTAGATACGCATATCGAAAAACTGAAGTATAAAATAAACGCTTCCAATCCGATTGCAATTAGTTTAGAAAAAGATTTTTATATTAATGGTGTGGACAAATTAATCCCGCTTCAGAAAGAAACGAACAAAGCTGCTGTATTACCAGTCTTATTTGAATTTCTTAAAGATAGTACCACAAGAATCAATTGGAATGGAAAACTAAAGCATTATATACCATCCACAAAATTCTCCATACCAATAGATACCATCAAAATTAAAAGTAAAGGACTCCAAGCGGAAGCATTAAACGCCCAATATACCAGTAAAATAGAATGGGAATATGCTAAAGATTTTTATGGCTTAAATGACATTGTTTTATTAAATATGATTAATAATAACATTCATAGCAGACCTATATGCTTTGCTATTAATGGAAAAACGGGGCATTACTTAGGCTTGCAAGATTACTTTATTCAAAATGGACTAGTAGAAGAATTAGCGCCAATTCAAAGAAAAAATCCATTAGCAAACCGAAAAATTGTAAACACCAAAAAGATGTATCCTTTTTTAATGGAGGACGTACAATTTAAAGGATTAAATGAGGATACAAAATTTATAACCTATGAGAATCGAGCTTACGCGCAAGATATTTTAAGACGTAACTATTATTTTTTAGCACAAGCATTATTAGAGGAAGGAAAAACAAAGCAAGCAATAGATATATTGGATAAATCCTTTTCTGTTTTTCCAAATAAAACCATTGCTTATAAGCAATACGCCTATGCGTTAGGTAAATTGTATTTTAGAGCAGGACTACCCAAAAAAGGATCTAAAATATGTGTTTTGGCTATAAATAATCTCTGGGAAGAACTAGCATGGACAACTTCTTTTAATCCGCCAAATGCTATTATTAATGTAAAACATGCCGAACAACTAAAAATCATGTTTTTACAAATGATAAATCAATTTCCCGGTGATAAAGAAATTATAAAATTAAATACCCAACGTTTTAAAAATTTTGAGCCAAACTATATAGAATGGCAAAAAACAAATTGGCCGTATTAGCTTATTTATTACTCGTTTTTTTTATTTTAACAGAAGTTATCCCCTTATAAAACAAGACATTAAATATAGATAGCATACTTCATACACAAGCAAAACAATCTTTAGATTTTTCTTTACATGAATCAAATAATACACACGATATGCAAGACGAACAAATAGATATTATTACTAAAGAAGGAAAACCAACAGGGCAAAGTGCACCAAAATCTGAAATACACCAAAAAGGTCATTACCACAATACCGCGCACATTTGGTTTTACACAAAAGAAGGCGAAGTATTATTAGCACAACGCGCTGCTTCCAAAGCTATTTGCCCATTACTTTGGGATGTTTCGGTTGCTGGACATATTGATGCTGGAGAAACCATAAAACAAGGTGCTATTAGAGAAGTAAAAGAAGAAATCGGACTTACCATTTCTGAAAACGATTTAGAAAAAATCGGTGTTTTCGAATGCTTTCAATCCTATCCCAACGGGATTATAGATAACGAATTCCACCATACGTTTATAGCCGAATTAACTGTAGATTTTTCAACGTTAACCTTTCAAGAAGAAGAAGTCCAAGCGGTTAAACTAGTAAGCCTTTCCAAATTTAAAATTCTTTTAGAGAATAGTGAAACGAATGGTCATTTTGTGGCAAGTAATAGAGCATATTACCATAAAATTATAAATGTAATTTCAGAAAGAATATCTTAATTTAGCCAAATGCATTTACTTCTACTAGCCATTGCTCCTGTTTTACTAATCATAGTCTATATTTATTACAAAGATAAATATGATAAAGAACCGAAGCGTTTATTATTCTACAGCTTCTTACTTGGTGCTGTTGTAAGCATCATCGTTACCACGGTATTGTATATCATTTCAGATTATACCATTCCTATAGAAATAGCAGGAAACACAAGTGTTTTACAACTTTTTGTAAAGGCATTTTTTATCGTTGCTTTGATAGAAGAGTTTAGTAAATATATTATTGTACGCTACTTTGCGCAAACAAACAAAGCCTTTAATGAACAGTTTGATGGCATTGTGTATGCGGTAATGGTTTCTATGGGTTTTGCAGCCACAGAAAACATTATGTATGTATTACAAGGTGGCGTAGAAACGGCATTATTAAGAGCCTTTACTGCAGTTCCGGCACACGCAACTTTCGCTGTCTTGATGGGGTTCTTTATGGGAAAAGCAAAATTTTCAAAGAACAGAAGAAGACTCAATTTATTAGGTTTGGTACTCGCTATTCTTTTTCATGGCGCCTATGATTTCTTTTTGTTTTTAGAATTTATTCCAGGTATCTGGATTGGTGCTTTCCTTTCCCTATTCATTGGATTAATACTTTCTAGAAAAGCAATACGAAGACACTCTAATAATTCTAGATTTAAAGATTCCTTTACTTTATAAATTGGAATGTTTCTGTATTTCCATTCCTATGAAATCGGATAAAATAAACACCTTTTGTAAACCCGCTAACATCCAGAGTATGGGTATTAGTCAAAGTAGATGTCTGTATTATTTGTCCGGAAAGTGAAATAACTTCATAAGTTACATTTCCTTCTTTTTTGGCTATCGATACGTTTAAAAAATCGGTAACCGGATTTGGACAAATCGTAATAGAAGTAACCTTCTCTTTCGAAACTCCACATATATATAAATTTAATTCTGCCGCATGAACTATAACAAATTAGCAAAAATTTAAATATTACGCTAAAAGGTTTTCTTTATTATACATATATTTACTAGCATTTAAATTGAACACCATGAATACATCCTATAAAGTAAAAGTCAATAACACTACCGAAATTGATATTACCATAGATGCTGCTTTAGCATTAGATACTATAGAAACAGCGCCATCCAAATTTCATATCCTTCAGAACAACCATTCTTTTAAAGCGGAAATTACAGAAGTAAATTTTGACGAAAGGTCCTATCAAGTAAAAGTAAACAACAACACCTATAACATAGACATTTTAAATCCTTTAGATGTTTTAATAAAGCAAATGGGATTTGAGATCGGTGCCACCAAAAAAGTAAACGATATAAAAGCACC
>JAGPUY010000356.1 GCA_018067265.1 Oceanihabitans sp.
TTTAGCGGTTCTGCCGGACAAAGTTTTGGCGCATTTGCTACCAAAGGACTAAAGTTTACCGTGCACGGAAATACAAATGATTACTTAGGAAAAGGATTATCTGGAGCGAAACTGATTATTAAAGTACCAGAAAAATGCACGATTGTTCCAGAAGATAATATCATTACAGGAAACGTAACTTTATATGGTGCAACCTCTGGTGAAGTGTATATAAACGGAAAAGCAGGAGAACGTTTTTGTGTTAGAAATTCTGGTGCAAAAGCAGTTGTAGAAGGCATTGGAGATCACGGTTGCGAATACATGACTGGTGGTGTTGCCGTTATTCTTGGAACTGTAGGTCGAAACTTTGGAGCAGGAATGAGTGGTGGAATTGCTTATGTCTTAGATCAAGATGGAACCTTCCAACAAAATTGTAATGCAGAAGATTTAAACATTGACCCAATTACAAGTGAAGCAGACCAACTACAACTAAAAGAATTAATCGAAAATCATTTGGAAGCAACAGGAAGCCCTTTAGCAGCACGTATTTTAAAAGACTGGAACAACTACCTTTTGAAGTTTAAAAAAGTGTTACCAGAAGAATACAGACAAGCCTTAGTAAGATTAGAACAATTAGAATTAGCGTAAATTATGGGAAAGATAACAGGATTTTTAGAATTTAAGCGTGAAAACGAAAGTTATATAGCGCCAGAAAAACGCATAGAGAATTACAAAGAATTTACGATTCCATTAAAAGAAAACCACCTAGAAAATCAAGGTGCACGCTGTATGGATTGCGGAATTCCTTTTTGCCATAGTGGTTGTCCGTTAGGGAATTTAATTCCCGATTTTAATGATAAAGTCTACAAAGGCAAATGGAAAGAAGCTGCTGAAATTTTACATAAAACCAACAACTTCCCTGAGTTTACAGGACGTTTATGTCCAGCACCTTGCGAAGAAGCTTGCGTTTTAGGTATTAATGAAGACCCAGTAACTATAGAAAATATTGAAAAAAACATCGTAGAAACTGCCTTTAAAGAAGGTTGGATTGTAGCACATCCACCAAAAGTTAGAACCGGAAAAACAGTTGCTGTTATTGGTTCTGGACCTGCTGGATTAGCAGCTGCACAACAATTAAATCACGCAGGACATACCGTTACCGTTTTTGAACGTGACGAAAAAGTTGGCGGCTTATTACGTTATGGAATTCCTGATTTTAAAATGGAAAAGAGCGTTATTGATAGACGTGTTGCCGTTTTAGAAGAAGAAGGCATTATATTTAAAACGAACGCTCATGTTGGTAAAAACATTGATGCTAACAAATTAAAAGACGATTTTGACGCTGTTGTTTTATGTGGTGGCGCAACCGTTAGGCGACACATTCCTATTCCTGGAGCAGATTTAAAAGGCGTAACGCAAGCCATGGATTTCTTAAAACTAAACAATCAATATGTGGATGGTTTAGTAGATTTTAAAGATGTGATTTCAGCGAAAGGAAAAGACATTATCGTGATTGGTGGTGGAGATACCGGAAGTGATTGTATTGGAACTTCCAATCGTCATGGCGCAACATCGGTTACCAATTTTGAAATCTTAAGCAAACCTTCTGAAGGTCGTCCAGCAAATCAACCTTGGCCGTATTGGCCAATGAAGCTAAAAACAACGTCATCACACCAAGAAGGTGTAGAACGTTTTTTCAGTATTTCTACCAAAGAATTTATTGGCGATAAAAAAGGAAACTTAACCGGATTGAAAACCGTAGAAGTAGAATGGATTTTCACACCAGGAGAAAGACCACAACTTAAAGAAGTTCCAAATACCGAAAAGGATTGGAAATGCGACATCGCTTTATTAGCACTTGGATTTACAGGAGCTGAGAAAACATTAGCAGACCAATTCGGCTTAAAAATGGATTTTAGAACGAATATTGAAGCTACAACAAAAGATTACAAAACAAATATCCCTGGTGTTTTTGCCGCTGGTGATATGCGTCGCGGACAATCTTTAATTGTTTGGGCAATATCAGAAGGAAGACAAGCAGCACACCATATTGACACCTATTTAATGGGAGAATCTTGTTTACCTTTAAAGGACGATAATGATTTGCCTAGAGTTTAATTAATGCCTGCGAAGGCAGGAATCTTTTGATTTAAAAAATAATTAAATGTCACATGGAGCGCAGTCGAAATGCTACCAAAAGTTAAACCTTAAGGTTTTCGACTGCGCTCAAACTGACAATTTCACAGCTAGTATATCCTATTTACTCTGGATATTTCCCTCTAATCCCATCCAAACACAAATTACCAATACTACCAACATGTGTATGTTTTTTAGACGTATCTGGTTTGTACGTTCCGCTTTCTACTTCGCCACCAATTTTCTGATACGCTTCTCTAAAAGGCATTCCTCCTACTACCAAGGTATTAATATTATCTACTGTAAATAAGTATTGATATTTGGCATCGTTTAAATCGATATGCTTTACAATCACTTGCTGAATAGCATAATTAAAAATATCTAACAAATCTTTTACATCTTCAATTGCTGCAATAATATTTTCTTTTAACAACTGAAAATCTCTGTGATACCCACTTGGCAAATTATTGGTAATTAAAACCATTTCGGCATGTAAAGCTTGTATTTTATTTGCTTTCCCTCGGATTAATTCAAACACATCTGGATTCTTTTTATGCGGCATAATACTACTTCCTGTAGTAAGTTCGTCTGGAAAAGCGATGAAGCCAAAATTCTGACTGTTATACACGCAAATATCCATTGCAAAACGCGCCAATGTATTACACACACTTCCTAAAGCTAAAGCGATAGTTCTTTCGCTTTTCCCTCTACTCATTTGCGCAGCTACCACATTATATTTTAAGGTCGCAAAGTTTAATTCTTTGGTCGTTAATTCTCTATCAATCGGAAAAGAACTTCCGTAACCCGCAGCAGAACCTAAGGGATTTTGATCCACCGTTTTCAAGGCTGCATTTAATAAGTAAACATCATCTATTAAAACCTCAGCATACGCAGAAAACCACAATCCGAAGGAAGATGGCATCGCTACCTGTAAATGCGTATAACCAGGAAGCAAAGCTTCTTTATGCGTTTC
>JAGPUY010000368.1 GCA_018067265.1 Oceanihabitans sp.
TACTCATTTGATAGTCTGGTGTTGTTAAGTATGGATTAAACCCAATAGATAACATTTGGCCGTCCCAAATAAAACGATAAAAGTCTTGTGACAAATTAGGAATGGCAAGAATAAATATAGCTCGAAATATAAAGGCAGTCCAAGCTAAAAATTTAAAATTGTTTTTGTTGATACTTACCAATTTATAAAACAGGAAAAACAATGCAGCATACAGTGTAATTAGCTTTATGTAATCTGTTCTTACTAAATTATAGGCAAAGGAAAAGTAAAATAGTATACATGCTAATACGAATAAAACAGAAGGTTTTCTGAGTTTTAAAAAAAAGGTATTGTAAAGCATGGATCAAATATAAATATTATTTGTTTGTCGGGGATATAGGTTTAAAATTACTATTGTATTTAAAATAGTAAGGATAGGGTTTTTCTTGTAAAACGATCATAGTAGGCTTTAGGTCAGGTGTTTATGTGTTGTTTTATTTTTTTTAAAATATGTAGATTTGTTTAAGATAGCAGTTTGTGTTATATAGGTAGACCTCGCCATCCATTAAAAACGGAAGCTTATGAAACCGAATAAGACTTGAATTGGCATTTTAGTTGTTGTTTTCCATTCTAAGAAATAAAAAAGAAACATTAAAAGCATCTAGTTTTAACGCTTTTATATTTGAAAAAGCGGTGATAAATATAACCAGTAATCTAGAAATGTATGAAGCTATTTGGGTTAGAATAGTTGACAAAGGGGAAAAGGAAACCATTTATAATCTCAATACAGAGGAAATGCTACTAGAAAATATTGTTGGTATTAAAAGTTTTAAAGAACATTATGCAAATAATCTAGTAGGTTCTAAAAAGAAATCCTTCCAATTATCAGTTCTTTTAGGTAAGTAGATGAAAAGATAAAAAAATAAAAAGGGAAAGCCGAAAACCAATTAGAGTAGGCATTAAACAATTACTATTATGAAAAACCAAAGCAATCTTTCTAAAAATACATTCTTAATTTTATTCCTTTTCTCCATTGCAGTTAGCATGCAAAGTTGCAAACAAGAGGAAAAAGAAATAGTAGTAGAAAAAGAGATCGTTGTTATAACCGAAACGCCAGAATATTTTTTACTTCGGCCAGAAGTAGAGAAAGCATATGGATATTCGCATGCTGTAAAAATTGGAAATGCCATTAAAATCTCTGGAGCGGTGAGTATGGATGATGAAGGAAATCCTACCGCAGTTGGTGATTTAGGACAACAAATGAAAAATTGTTATGCAGATTTAGAAAAAATATTAAACCACTATGGTTGCACTTTTGACGATGTCATTGTAGAAAATGTTTTTACTACAAATATGGCGTTGTTCCTAGAAAATGCAGGGTATAGAAATTCTATTTATACGAAACAATTTCCAACAGGTTCTTGGCTTGGCGTTAAAGAGTTGGCAGTGACAGAATTCATGATTGAAATTGAGTTAGAGGTTCATAAATCAGAATAATGTATTGTGTTAGTGATTGAACGGTTTGTTTGAGCTCCTTGAAAAGAGCGAGTAGTGAAAGCACAGTGCTACGAAGCTTTTCAGCGAAGTAGTAAACACCCAAAATAAAATTACGCTTTAGAAGTTAAAGATTTTAAAAATACAAAACCAAAACCTAGAAAAAGCATCAGGTGAAAAGGGAAAAGACCAAAATCGCCACCTTGATCGCCAACTACAAAAGCACTGTATAAACCAAATGCAAAATACAGCATGAGTATACCTTCTATAATGACATGTGCCGAAATATTTTTCTTTAAATATTTATTGCCTTTCCAGCTATCGGTAACATTATTTATATTAAACTTTGGCGTACGTATAAAATCACTTCGTTTTCCCAAATGGCCTTCTAAAACGGCAATAGAATTATGCAGTGAAAAGCCCATTGCTATAGAGAAAAAGGTGAAAAACAAGACAATGTATTGCAGGAAGTTTTTGGCACTGCTTCCGTAGGTTTTTTTGTACATATACCAATAGCAAACAAAGAAAATTACTGTACTAATAACAAAGAAACTCATTACATAAAAGTAAGGTTTTAAGTGTGCGTATTCGTTTTTAATGTATAGCATTGGAATGCTCAATATAGCAACAACAAGTACATTTAAAAACATGGTGGAGTTTAGTAAATGGAGTAAGCCGTGTACTTTTGTTTTGGTAGAAATATTTTTGCTTTGAACTACTTTAAGCATCATTTTTCTAAAATTTTCTGCTCCTCCTTTATTCCATCGAAACTGTTGTGAACGTGCTGCACTGATTACTACTGGTAATTCAGCAGGCGTTTCTACATCTTCCAGATACTTGAATTTCCAGTTTTTTAATTGTGCTCTGTAGCTTAAATCTAAATCTTCGGTTAGTGTGTCTCCTTCCCAATTTCCGGCATCTAGGATACATGCTTTTCTCCAAACACCTGCGGTACCATTAAAATTGATAAAGTGTCCTTTGCTATTTCTTCCAACTTGTTCTAAGGTGAAATGTGCATCTAAAGCAAATGCTTGAATTTTTGTTAGTGTAGAGTAGTTTCTGTTAATATGTGCCCAACGGGTTTGTACCACACCAATCTGTTGGTCTTTAAAATAGGGGATAGTTTGTTTAAGCCAATTTTTCTTTGGAAGAAAATCGGCGTCAAAAATAACGATGAATTCCCCTTTTGCTATTTTTAAACCTTCCTTTAAAGCACCAGCTTTAAAACCTTGTCTATTGGTTCTGCAAATATGTTTTATGTCTAATCCTTGTGCTTTTAGTTTTGCAATTTGTAGTGCTGTACTCTCTACGGTTTCGTCGGTAGAATCGTCTAAAACTTGAATTTCCAATTTGTCTTTTGGGTATTCTATTTTTGCAATATTGTCTAGTAAACGCTCCATGACATACAACTCGTTATACACGGGAAGTTGGATGGTTACCAATGGGGTTTCGGATGCGTTTTTTAAATCGAATTTTGGGGAATGGTCTTCTTTTTTTTGCGCAGCAATGTAATTAAATAACAAGTTTAACTGTGCAAGTGCATAAAAGAAAATGAGCAATAATGCCGTAGAATATATAATGATAATTATGGTTTCTAAAATCATTTTTTAAAGCTGTATTTAAAGATCCATGCCAGTATTTTAATTCCTGCAAAAACACTTCCTTTTACCGTTCCTGAAACTTTAGAAACACCAATTCTGTTTCTGTAATTTACAGGAATTTCCACATAAGATAATTTTTGTTTCAATGCCTTTAACTGCATTTCTACAGTCCAACCATAGGTTTTGTCTTCCATTTTTAAAGCTAAAAGTTTGTCGTATTTAATGGCTCTAAATGGTCCGAGGTCAGTAAATTTTGCACCAAAAAAGAGTTTCATTAAAAAGGTTGCTAGCCAATTACCAAAAACTTGTTGTGGTGTCATAGAACCTAATTCACGAAGTTCTTTTACTCGTGCTCCAACTACAAAATCGGTATTGTTATCTATAATTGGTGCTACTATTTTGGTTAGTTCTTCTGGATAATCGCTATAGTCGCCATCTAGAAAAACAATAATATCGGGTTTGCTTTCTTGTTTTGAAATGTAATCGATTCCTTTTAAGCAGGCATAACCATAGCCTTTTCTGTTTTCGGTTAAAACGGTTGCTCCAGCATTTTTAGCGTTCGCTTCTGTAGCGTCTGTGGAATTATTGCTAATAACAATAACTTCATCTACAATTTCAGGAATGTCATGAATAACATTCGCAATGGAGTCTT
>JAGPUY010000396.1 GCA_018067265.1 Oceanihabitans sp.
TTTAGAAAGCGCAAATACTTTCGAAATACTTTGAATAGAAAATGGCGTATTAGAATGACCAACCGAAAAGCTTTCTCCGGATACTAATTGTAAATGGATACCAAAATTATTAGCATCTATGTGCGATAATTCAGGGATGTAATTTGCTACCAATCCACGATTTATTTCTTGTTCTAAATCCTTGTGGATGGTATTAATTACCTCTTGAAAATCTATCATATTTATCCTTTATAAAATGGCAGTTTTACCACCGTTGCAGGAACCGCATTTTTACGAATCTGAATGTTTATTTTGCTATTCACATCTGCAAAAACAGTTGGTACATAACCAAGACCGATTCCTTTACCAAGCATCGGACTCATAGTTCCGGAAGTTACGATACCTATTTTTTTTCCTTGACTGTCTACAATATCATATCCATGTCTTGGAATTCCTCTATCGTCTAATTCGAATGCAATAAGTTTGCGTTCTGCACCACGACGTTTCTCGTCTGCTAATGCTTCACTATTTGTAAACTCTTTAGTAAATTTAGTAACCCAACCTAAACCAGCTTCGATAGGAGAAGTGGTATCATCTATATCATTTCCGTAAAGACAGTATCCCATTTCTAAACGCAGTGTATCTCTTGCAGCAAGACCAATTGGTGTCGCTCCGGCTTCGGTAACTTTATCCCAAATTTGTTTTACTTCTGTATTTTTACAATAAATTTCAAATCCGCCACTTCCTGTATAACCAGTTGCAGAGATAATCACGTTCTCCACTCCTGCAAAGTCACCAACTACAAAATTGTAAAATTTAATAGCCGATAAATCATGACTTGTTAAAGTTTGCATAGCTTCAATAGCTTTAGGACCTTGAATTGCTAATAAAGAATAGTCTTCACTTATATCACGCATATCTGCATCGACCGTATTTTTAGAACTAATCCAGTTCCAATCTTTTTCAATATTACTAGCGTTAACCACTAATAAATATTGTTCTTCTTTAAGTTTGTAGATAATTAAATCATCTACAATTCCACCATCATCATTAGGAATACAACTGTATTGCGCTTTACCAATAGTAAGTTTACTCGCATCATTACTACATGTTTTTTGAATTAAAGCAAGTGCGTTCGGACCAGAAATTAAAAATTCTCCCATATGACTTACATCAAAAACACCAACGCTTTTTCTAACCGTTTCATGTTCTATATTTACGCCTTCGTATTGTACCGGCATATTGTAACCAGCAAAAGGAACCATTTTTGCTCCAAGAGCTTCGTGTGTAGCAGATAATGCAGTATTTTTCATAAAAAAAAGTATTTTTTTATTCCCACGAAAATGGGAATCTCTTATTTTAATTGTTCAAAAACAAAAGTATTGAAAAATATTGAGTTGGTTTTTAGGAATAGCGATAATATGAAGTTAAAGTTTTTTAAGCTTTAAAAGTGAGTTCGCATATTTCATAGATTCTTTAAAAATAGATTCTCTAGAGAATCGTGAAAACGAATATGGCATGGTTTGTAATTAACGAATTCTGTTTATTTTTCTTCTTAACGGTTTTTCAATATAGGTATAGCTAATGGCAGCACATAGTATTAAAGTAGCAAGTGCTATATAAAATAGTAGTACAACATTATCTACATGAAGATACTTCAGGATACCACTTACAGCAACATATACTGGCTTTTGAAGGATATAAATACCGTAACTTATTTGTCCTAAAAACACAAGTGCTTTTCTTTTAGAAACTCTAGTTAGCATACCATTATTAGAAGAAATTAATACTATTAATGGTACAAAAAGGAGTGCTAACATACCATTATGGAAAATAATGCCAGTTTTTAACTTTAATAAAACTCCAGTGAGTATAATTAAGCCAATAATTGGCCAGTCATAGTTTTTTTTCTGGATTCCTTTTATAAAAAATAAGCCAGCTAAGTTTCCTACTAAAAAGGCATTGAAATGCATCATAGGAAAGTAAAAAACAAAATCATGACTTTTAGAAGGATAGCCTTCATAAAATGAAGAGTAGAACAATACATGAACAGCAATTTGACTTATAATAAAAAATAATATAACAAGAATAGCTATTTTTTTTAGCGTGTATTTTTTATAAAAATAATTGAACAATAACGGAAAGGAAACGTAAAAAAATAATTCAATGGCTAAGGACCATCCAGGCGTATTAAAAGATAAAGCGTAGCCTGGAAACCAGCTTTGAATCATAAAAACATTAAGAAACAAACCGTTATAATCTATGGGTTTTTGTTTAATGAGTAAGCAAAGGAATAAGGCAGCAATTGCTAAAAAATATACAGGATATAGCCTTGCGAATCGTCTCTTGATATAATCCCGATAATCGATGCTACTTTTATTTCCGTAGGCAATAATCATAACAAAACCAGAAAGGATAAAAAAGTAACTTACACTAACGTTAGATTGATAAAATATATCTTTAATACCATCGATGTTGAATGGAAACACATTTTTTCCGTAATGAAAAACAAAAATGAGAATCGCTGCTATAAATCTAGTAAAAGTTAATTGTTCTAATCTCATTTTTTTCTTCTAGACACTAAAATTTTGTGCTTGTTATACATGGTTTTTTTTGATGGTTAGTACCTAAGAAAACTTTCAATTTTTTTATTTTGTGAGTGTTTTGTGTACTTCATCAAAAACTTCAGGTCTGTCTGCTAGTACAATTAAGGTGTCTTCTGCTTCTACTGTTGTTAAACCATTTGGAATAATATAACAAGAATAGCTATTTTTTT
>JAGPUY010000397.1 GCA_018067265.1 Oceanihabitans sp.
GAGACCTTGCAGGAAATAAATTAATTGTTTGTGTTTTTATAATGAAATATTTACTCCTCGCTATTAATGGTTTTGGTTCTTTTAATAGCCGACAACCAGCCTGCATATTTTTGAGTTCTCGTTTTTTTATCCATTTTTGGCGTAAAAACGTGATCTATATCTCGAATGGATTCCATGTCTTTTCTAGACCAAATTCCAGCTTTTAGTCCTGCTAACATGGCAGCTCCAAGAGCAGTTATTTCTAGCATTGTTGGTCTTTCCACAATAACATCAAGCATATCACATTGAAATTGCATCAGGTAATTGTTAGCACTTGCACCACCATCGACTTTTAAGGAAGTTAGTGTTTTTCCGCTATCTTCTTCCATCGCTTTTATGACATCTTTGGTTTGATAGGCTAATGCTTCCAAAGTGGCTTTAATAATTTCGTTTTTTCCAATATCTAGCGTAATTCCGTAGATAGCACCTTTTGCATTGGCATCCCAATAAGGTGCTCCTAATCCTGCAAAAGCGGGAACCACATATAAATCCCTTAATGGCGGAATACTTTTACAAATAGCCTCAGTTTCTTTTGCATCCTTAATGAATAACAACTTATCGCGTAGCCATTGTATAGATGCACCACCAATAAAAATACTGCCTTCTAATGCGTAGTTGACAGGTTCGTTGGGTAAGCTGCAGGTTAATGTGGTGATGAGTCCGTTTTTAGAAGACACATAATCTTTTCCATTATTTAGCAATAGGAAGCAACCTGTGCCATAAGTGTTTTTTGCAATTCCTGCTTCCGATCCTCCTTGTCCGAACAAAGCTGCCTGTTGGTCGCCAGCAACACCATAAATTGGAATGTCTATTCCGTTATGCGTTACAGCACCAAAATTAGAGGAGGAGGTTTTTACTTCTGGTAACATGGATTTCGGAATATCTAAAGCAGCCAACAACGTAGCATCCCACTTTAAATCTTTAATGTTATACAGCATGGTTCGGGATGCATTGGTATGATCGGTAAGGTGCTGCTTTCCGTTGGTAAATTTATAAATCAACCAACTATCTATAGTTCCAAATAAAAGTTGTCCCGCTTCGGCTTTTTTACGTGCTTCTGGTACGTTATCTAAAATCCATTTTAATTTAGTTCCCGAAAAATAGGCGTCAATAACCAATCCTGTATGTTCTCTAACATAAGTTCCTAAGCCGTCTTTTTTTAAAGTCTTACAAATATCTTTGGTTCTATTGTCTAGCCAAACAATGGCGTTGTAGATAGGTTTAGCCGTTTCTTTATCCCGAACCACAGTGGTTTCTCTTTGATTGGTAATTCCTATGGCTGCAATTTCTTCTGGAAGAATTCCGGTGTCTTTTAAAACAGTTTCAAAAGTTTCTTTTTGGTCGTTGTATATTTCGATAGGGTCGTGTTCTACCCAACCAGATTCTGGATAATGTTGTGTTAGTTCTTTTTGCGAAACACCTACAATAGTACCTTTTTCATCAAAAATAATGGTTCTGGTGCTGGTTGTACCTTGGTCAAAAGCGATGACGTATTTTTTATGCATGAACAAGTTTTTCAGAAATTAAAATTTAAAGTAATGAAATTATTTCAATATACTATGCATGCATAAGAATTATTTCAAAACTTAAATATGGTATTCGGTTTCCGGAGCAATTCATTTCTCAAAAAAGAATTGTAATTTGTAACGGATAAAATTTTAAGATTATGGCTAAAAAAGCAGACCAAACAGCATCTTTTATGGTTCGGTTTAACCAGATTATTTTTGAAGAAGATGGCGAATCAAAGGTGCAATGGCGCGGAAAAGTATCGCATGTACAAGGAGGCGACGATAAAAGTTTTTCAGATTTTAAAGAAGCGGTAGCTTTTATTCAATCCAAATTAGCCGATTTAACTTTGGAAGCTACAAAACATGAAACTCCAGAAGTGCAGGATTCTCTATTGAAAAAGAGTTTTTCGCTTTGGAAAACCATTTCAAAAGAAGGTCCGAAAGTAATCCTAGAAACCATTAAAGATCCTAGAAAGCAAGTCGCAAACATACAAGATCAAATTAGTTATTTAGGGGAAGACTTAATGGATAAAGTACATATCGATCAATGGCGAAATGCTTCTCGATCGGATTTTAATACCATAAAAGATTCTATTAGCAGTCTAGCAGATGAGATTAAAAAATTAAATGCTAAAGTAGATGCTATTAGCACTCCAACTAAAGCAACAAAAACTACGAAAACAGCTAAAACGACACGAGCTACTAAAAAGAAGTAAGCCTTTTAAATGAACGCACTTACCGATAGATTAAAAGAATTAAAACAGTTTCAAAAGGATGCGATTATTCGTATTCAGACTTTGGGGCAGTTTAATCTATGGTTGCATAATGAGAAAGTAGATTCCAAGAAATGGGGAAGAGATAAAACCGTGCAATTACTGCAGTATTTAATTTCTAATAGACAACGGCATGCGCTTCATAAAGAAAAAATTATGGATCATCTTTGGGAAGATGGAGACGACAGGGATTTTAAAGTCGCACTACACGGTGTTAATAAAGTATTAGAGCCCGAAAGACCTTCTAGAACGGAACCTAGTTTTGTGATTCGACAAGGCATTAGTTATCAATTAGATTTAGAAAAAGTTTGGATAGATGTCGAAGCTTTAGAACAATATATAATAATAGGTAACGAAGCTTTTGGTGAAAATCAAACGATTGCTAAAGAAGCCTATAAAGAAGCTATTGCCTTATATCGCGGTGTATATTTACCCAATCGTGTTTTTGAAGATTGGTCTTCGGAAGAACGCGAGAAAATTCAAATCTTAATTTTAGGTGCTTATGTAATACTTGCCGAAATATTATTAAATGAAAATCCTTTAGAGAGTATCCGTTTAGCACAATGTGCTATTGCAATAGATAATACTTGGGAAGATGCATACCGACTTCAAATGCAGGCTTACATTAAAAAAGGAAACAGACCACAAGCCATCAAAGCCTATCAAAAATGTGCAGATGTGCTAGATAAAGAATATGGTATTGAGCCACTTCCAGCCACAAGAAATCTTCTAAAGGAGATAGAAAATATTTAATTGTAAAATATTTTAAAAATAATTATCCGCTGTAAACCCTTGTTTTTACTCCAGTTTTTATTCTTCCTTTTTATAAAAAATCGCTAAGCATCGTTTTTGTAACTCATTTGTAACTACGTGATTGTACGTTTGTACCATAAAATAAGATATAACGCATTTAAACAATATATTATGGCAACTAAAACAAAAGCAACATTAATCAACACTGCTACAAATAAAGTATTAGGGTTAACAACGAAGGCAAATGATTTCGCTTTAAACACTACAGAAAAAGTATTCACAAAATCTATTGGATTAACAGAAAAAGGATTAGGTCTTTCGGCAAAACTAGTAAAGAAAGGTTTAAAAGCATCTGCTAAAAACCAAGATATCGTTTTTAATACTTTAGAAACAGTAAAAGGGAAAGCAGTAAAGTTTTTAGCAAAATCTAAATAATTTTAAAAATAAAAGGAACGCATACACAAGTGCAACTCATTTGTAACTCCTTGATTGTATGTTTGTACCAGTATTAAAAATAACAATACAATAACAACAATATATTATGGCAACTAAAACTAAAAAAGTAGCAAAAAAAACAACAAGTAAAGTAAAGAACGATACTAATGTTGTAAATAAAATGAATACAGAATTAGTGAACGCATCTATAGCTACAATTAATACGGTTGTAGATAATGGTGAAAAATGGCAAAAATTAGCTTCTAAGTTAATTAAGAAGTCAGAAAAAATAAGAGAGCAACAAATTAATATGATTTTTGATACTGCGGAAGCTGTAAAAGGACAGTTTGTAACAGGATCAGATAAAATGAAGGATTTAGTTGGTTTCGATGCGGAGTTAGTTGAAAAAGCTAAAGACATGGCAGTTAACAATCCCGTAAGCAGAAAAGTAGTAGGAATAGTAGAAGATATTACAGAGAAAGTTTCTGAAAACCCAATGGTTCAAAAAGCAGAAAAAGTTTCTGAAGATATTAAAAGCATGGGAATGGCTAAATTTAAGGAGCTTAAAGGAGATGTGTTAGAGCAAGCTTCAAAAATCATTAACAAAGGAGAAGCTATTATTGAAGAAGCAAAAGAGACGCCTAAAGCGAAAGTTAAGAAAGTAACTAAAAAAGCAGTAGCAACTAAAAAGACAGTAGCTAAAAAAACAACAGCGAAAGTTACTAAAGCAACTAAAGTAGTAGCAAAAGCTGCACCTAAAAAAGCAGCAGTTAAAAAAGTAGTGGCAAAAAAAACAACGGAGACTAAAAAAGCGGTAACAAAAGCAGCTCCTAAAGCAAAAGCAACGGTAGCTAAAAAAGCAATAGCAGTTAAAAAAGAAACGGTAGCAAAAGTCGCTGAGGTTAAAACAGAAGTAGCTCCTAAAGTTGTTGAAGTTAAAACGGAAGCAACAAAATAATACCATAACTTATAAAAAGTAATTTGATATGCGTACAAAATCAATATTAGATGCTCCAAAAAACATGGTTTTTAAAGCATTAAAGAAAACAAGAAAAGCAGCAGAATCGGCTAACGATTATGCGTTAAATACCACAGAAGATGTTGTTAGTGAAACGATAGTGGTTGCAGCACAATGGCAAACGGTTGCTAACAAAGCAATAAAAGACAGCTTGAAAATAGCTGCAACAAATCAAGATTTAGTTTTTACTGCTTTAACAGGTATGAAAAAACACGTAAAACTTAGCAAAAAAAGATTTACTAAGCTTATGGCATAGTATAGAAGTTTTTGTTTATTATTAAGTTGGTTAGTTGAAAAGGTTGTCTGTAGAGGCAGCCTTTTTTTGTTTTATAGATCTTCGTTTTGGTCAAAACGTTTCGTACTTTTATAGCAAACATTTGATTAATGGCCAAGAAAAAGAAAGTTTTAGCTTCAGATATACTTACCATGTACATGGATTATGTGGTGGAACACCATAGTAAACCAGAATCGGTAACAAGTTTTACGGAAATACATGCTTTAGATGACGAAGTATTCTACACGCATTTTACCTCTTTTAAAGATGTAGAAAAGGATATTTATTTACTGCTTTTCGAAAATTCATTAGCCATTTTAAAGCAAACGCCAGAGTATATTACGTTTACTAAAAAAGACAAGATGCTAAGTTTGTATTATACCTTTTTTGAAAACCTGTCGCTCAATCAAGAATTTATAAAAATCAATCTGAAAGGTTTTGAAAATCAACTGAAAGCACTTGCTACTTTTTCTAGATTAAAACGTGGTTTTACGGCATTTGTAGAAGATTTGAATCTAGAAACAATTAGTCT